>JAFMRP010000399.1 GCA_017354095.1 Ktedonobacteraceae bacterium | reverse complement strand
AACCTGCTATGCAATAGGTAAATGAAGCAAAAGGCCTGAGAAATATTTTGAACACAGTTGAAAAACTCCCTGTTTTACACCAACTTTGTTGTAGGCTATAGCATAACTCCTACTCCGCGTCCTCACTATAGTAGTAAACTCTAGATTTGTCATAGCGGGAGCTGCCGGTACCCAATTGGGCTATTGCGAGAATTACTATTCTTTTACGCCGCCTTTTCAATAACCATCTTGAACAACTGCTCAATTCTCTCGCAGGAAAGATCGAGCGTCGCTTCGCCCACTGTCAGTTCGAATTTATGGAGCGTTGGGAGAGGTGTTGACATGAGACCACCGGTGAGCCACACGCTGGTCTCTTCTGAGACATCAAGGAAGGCCTTGAGCAGCCGATCGCGATCTCCGTGTATGAAAACATGCATCATGTTGGTGTGGGGAGGATCAGGTACAATGTCGATCTGAGGCAAGCCAGACAGAATTTTCGCGATCTCCCTGGCTCTAATACAATAGGTCTCGATGCGCTCAAGATGGTCGTTGAGGCCTTTTTGCGCGGAGAGGACATAGGGGTAAAGTTGGATAAGATTGCCTCCATGACGGCGCTGCCAGATGCGTGCTTCGGCGATCAGGTCTGCCGGACCCGTAAGGACCGAGCCGGCGAGGCCGCCTAAAATTTTATAGAAGGAGACATAGACACTATCGAAAAGCCCTGCGATCTCCGCGTAGGAGCGCTGATAGAAAGGCTTGCACTCCCAGAGGCGCGCGCCATCGAGATGTAGGGGGATCTGCCGCTCGCGCGCCCACGAGCTGATCGCGACCAGCTCGTCCCATGTGGGGAGGATGCCACCTAGTTCGCGCTGGGGGAGTTCCAGCAAGAGCGCGCCAAGGGGTTCGGTATTGGCAGCTTTCACGTCATCCAGCCCAAGGAGGCGATTCTTATCTCCAACGAGGATGGCGTTGAGGTTGTGCAGGCGTTGATAGGCCTGGTGCTCGTGTATTTCAAGGTGGGAAAGGGGATGAAAGGCGATATTGCGGGTACCGCGTCGCTCCGACCAGATGCGCAGGGCGATCTGCTGGCACATCGTGCCGCTGGGCATGAAGACGGCAGCTTCTTTACCAAGCAGAGTCGCGATTTCGGCCTCAAAATCGTTGATGAGGCTCCCGGAGCCGTAGCGATCAGCCTCCAGTTGGGGATTGAGATTTTCAGCGAGTTCGAGCAGAGTCTGTTGAGGCGTCTTGCGATAATGGTGGGAGAGAAAATGGGTACATGCGCGATAAATGACCTGCGGATCACGAACGTCCATGTATGATGTCTCCATCTGGGATAGCTAAGCGAACCAGGGTAGTTAAAGGCACTATAAAAATAAGCCCGCCTCTAAAGCGGGCACAGAATAGTGTTCCCGACTGGAATCGAACCAGCGCACTCGGTTCCGGAGACCGATGCTCTATCCACTGAGCTACGGGAACCTCGCCTCCAACTATACCACAAACGTTGGTAACTCTCAAGCACTCATCTGGACAATTTTTGGTTTCTTTTGAAAACCGATCGAGATTGAATATTTTTCATTCTATGGCCAGAGCGATCCATCATCGTGCCGCCTTGATCACAGTGTTATCTCTGCGACGCAGCCACCAACAATATTTACATGCGCAACAGGTTTCTGATCGTCTCCCCAGACCTGGTACTCCGCAGCTGGCAGTTCCAGGTAGAGGGCGGCAAAGAACGTGTGCCCGTTAAACCTGCGTTCGAGCACCTGGGTATGGACTTTGCGTTCATCATGTCCCTGCGGGCTGACCTCGATCTCTTTGCCTCGTAGTGATTCATTGGTATAAATGATCAAAGCTCCAACATCCTGCCCGATATCCAGTATTGCATGCTCGGTATGAGTTCGCTTAGCGTGGTGTTCCTCGCACATCGGTTGTCCGCTCCTCTCAACAGTACTTCCAGCGATCTCTCCACATAACTATCAGCATCAAAGCTCATAGCTACGTGAGAGATCGCTTTTCTCTCAACGGGTTTTGCTTTTACTTCCGCGAGGCCGAATCAAAGCCAGCGTTCGGCACTCCCAGGTACGGGAAGGTCCCCAGGTAGGGAGCATCTTTATCGTTCGGGGGTGCGCCATCGGTCACCTGCGATGCTGCCGCATCTGGCTTAAAGTTCTTATCAATCAAGGGGTAGGTAACGCCTGCTACCGCGCGCAACTCAATGGTGACTGAATCATCGAAGACGCGCCGACCATTGGGGAAGCCGGCAAGATCACCCCCCAGCAATCCCAGGTTATGTGGTTTCGCGGACGGTGGGATCGCCATATTCAGGCGCAGCATATCCGCAAATCGCTTCCCTGTGAAATTCTGGAACCCTGGAATGAGTCCAGCAGGGATACCTGTGAGCAGGATAGCCACCAGATCTGCGCGTGGCGCTTTTAGTGCTGCCAGATTGGGGAACACACCTGGATAGAGCACTGGCAACAGGCGCGCGACCTCAGGATTCTGCACAAACTGAACGAACTGCTCGTCATCCTTTGGCGAAAGGCTATTCCACAGATCCTTCTTCCCCAGTGGAACGATCACTTCATTGAAGAGAGGATTGGCCAACCGGGAGACTTGCACCCATGGGCCGGCATCCTTGTGTGCCATTTTGTCAACGCCGCGGATCGTGGCTTTGCGGCGACTCGCTGTACCCCAGACACCGATCACGGAGCGAGAATCTGTCACGTTGGTGGGCTGAGATCCATCGCGCGTCAGGTGTGTCTTGGGCACCTGAATGGCGATGGTATGTACATTGAAGCCCTTTGTGCCATCGATGCCAGGAACGTTAGCGGTGGGGATCAGGTGCAACTGCTGGAATGGGCGCAGATCCAGCAGGTCAAAAACCGCGCCCAGGTCAACATAGAACCCCTCATCCCGTTGTCCGGCAAACACAGTCTCTCCCGTTGAAAGGCGGTGGACGGCGGCCTGAGCTAACGCCGCATAGTTAAGTGTCGAGCGCGGACCAATGTTGCAGGGTGGCGAGCTCAAATCCTTCCCCAACACGGTAGTTTTGCCGTCTCTAACCACCTTTGTGACGGAATAGAACTGACGCCGGTTCCAATTCGGACTGTCTAGTGAAGTGATAGGACCGCTATTATAGAGGAAACTATTAGGATTGCGCACGCGCGTTGTGAAAAGGAATTGATAGGTAATGTCAGGGAGCGCATCGCCATTATTATCAATATGAATTTCATAGAGCACATCATCGCCGAATTCATAGAAGTTTGGTCCGCCAGCAGGCTCTTCTAGAGGAATATAGTTGGTAATCAGCGTGACGGTATCTGGCTTATCGGGACTAACGAATGCATACACGTCTGTATTATCGGCCACAGGATCTTTAGAAATTTCAGGGGCCTCGCGATGAGAAGACATATACTCCACCTTTCAAAAAATGCATCTCTTGCCAGAGCAGCTAAAGGGTAGCATTCAAGAGATGCTGAACAAACGCTTTGTCACGATAAACAATCTCTCGCGAACCAGCAAGGAGGCTGATCTCGCCTGTTTCGACGTTACGTATATAGGCCACTATGAGGCCGGAGAGTTCCGCAGAGGACAGCAGTGGTGCGGCCTGGTCGCTGCTGACCGGGTTTGTACCTTGCAGTTCTGGAGCACAGGCAGCGGCTGCCAGGCCAGATGCTATCGTCAGGACAGCAGTACCGGCGGATGCCCGTTTGATAAAATTGCGACGAGACTGTTTTGTCATTATCCCCTCCTTAAAGTGAAATGGAAAAGCGAAATGAATAGAGATCTTTTTTAGCAAGGAAAGCTCATTCGTGTTGCTATAGAGATATACGCTAGCAAAGTAGATTTGGATCTCTTAGCGCGGAGATTTTTTGAAGTAAAGAAAAAAAGAGAGAAATTTGTTATAATACACAAAAAGTAATCCAAACGATTCATCCTGGCGTAGTTCTTCGATGAAGAGAAAACCGGAGCACACGCATGGATTGCCAACAATTTGAAGAGAGCGCAGGCGCTTACGCCCTGGAAGCCATGAGCGCAGGGGAGCGCCGTGAGGCAGAAGCGCATCTTATCACCTGTGCGAACTGCCAACGCACTGCGCGCGAACTGAGAGCCGTGACCAACCTGCTGCCGCTGGCGGTTCCGGCGGTTGCGCCTTCACCACAACTCAAAACACGCATTATGGCTGCGGTACAGGCCGATGCACAACGATTTGCAGCCGCGCAGCGAGCCGTGCGACGAACCCATCGACGCCCCTGGTGGCAGTACTGGCAAACTCGATTAGCGCTCTCTTTAGCGCTTCTACTGCTCATCCTCGCCGGAGGCCTGACAGCCTGGAATATCGTCTTGCAACGGCAGCTGGCAGGTATCTCCGCCAACCAGCCCATTTCTTACACCATCCAGGGAACATCTCAAGCCGCAGGAGCCAGAGGAGAGGCCACTTACCTCCCACAACTTCATGTCACTATATTGACCATTCACAATCTGCCTCCACTCCAGGGAGCGGAGGTCTATCAGGGATGGCTCATCAACAATAACCAACCAGAAAGTATCGGCCTGCTCAACATACAAAATGGAAGTGCCACACTCAATTTTCCGGGCGATATTCGCAGTTCCGATGCCATAGCCATCAGCCGAGAGCCAGGCCCCCAGGCCAGCCAGGGAACCCCACGTGGGCAAATTGTAGCCATGGGTTCATTGCGAAACAAGCAGGGACAGCTAAGGAATGAAATATTCCTCGTGATGACGGGAGAGTCAGAAGAGCAGGCAGATGATGCATCTATTTAAAAGGGAATCGTTCAGGAAGCAGCAGAACAGCCCGGAAGCCAGGATTGGCGACGAGATGAGCGATGAAGCACTCATCGCCGCCATAGCGAATAAAACAGTGTGGGCAATGGAACTGCTCTACCAGCGCTACCATCGTATGCTCTATGCTTTTGTTTATCATATTGTAGCCAATCAACAGGTGGCTGAAGACCTGCTGCAGGATGCCTTTTTCTCGGTCTGGCAGAAGGCTGCTACTTACTCCCCTCTAAGTGGTGAAGTGCGGAGCTGGCTCATCTCCATCGTTCATCACCGGGCCATAGACTATCTTCGTGGGTTACAACGCCGCGCAGCCTTCACCCAGGTTCCACTTGAACAGATAGATCTGACAGAAGGCACTGCTACACCTGATGTTTGGGACGAGGCCTGGCAATCCATCCAGCGCGACCTGGTTCGTGAGGCACTAATGCACCTGCCCCGCGAGCAGCGCATGGTCATCGAACTGGCCTATTTCCGGGGTTGGACCCATAGCGAGATCGCCGAGGGCTGTCGATTGCCGCTTGGCACAGTGAAGGCACGTATGCGCCTGGGTCTGCTTCATCTTAAGCGATTGTTAGAAAACAAAGAGCTACGTGCGTCAGAACAATAGTCTCCACAAAACAGTATCGAATATACGTGATTTTATGTATTGACCTCCACTTTTCTTATCTGGTATTCTTTGAAACGTGAATATCGGTTGGAAGGAGTGGAAAATGATACCGCGATTACTAGGTAACAAGCCCGATCAGCACGGGTGGA
>JAFMRP010001527.1 GCA_017354095.1 Ktedonobacteraceae bacterium | reverse complement strand
ACTGCCTGCGCACCATCGACCGGCGTAAGCTGAGCGCCGTTGAGGTGCGGCCCGAGTTTCAGGAGGCCTTCAACAAGGAGATGCAGCAGCGCTTGCGAGGTACCGTCTGGTCTTCGGGATGTTCTAGCTGGTATCTCAATGCCAATGGACGCAACACCACGATCTGGCCCGGCTTCACCTTTGAGTTCTGGCGCAGAACACGCCGCTTCGATCAGCACCACTATGATCTGATCCCTGCCCGTGCCGGAACAGCCGATTAATGATGGAACAGGCGCACGCCGGCCATCGCCATCAAAATGCCATAGTCGTCGCAGGCCTTGACCACGTCCTCGTCGCGCATCGAGCCGCCCGGCTGCACAACGTAACCGACGCCGTAGCGCGAGGCGCAATCGATCGTATCGCGAAAGGGAATGAAGCCATCGGAACCGAGCGTCACGCCGCGCAGGCCCTTGAGCCATTCCTGCTTCTCCTCCGCGCTGAGCCGCTGTGGCACCATCTCGAAGGACTGCTCCCATGCGTGCTCCTCGGCCGGGGTCAGGTCATCGCGCAGGTAAAGATCGATGCCATTGGCCTTGTCGGGCCGCTTGACGCTCTTCTTCCAGGGCAGCGCCAGGACGCGCGGATGCTGGCGTAGATACCAGTTTTCCGCTTTAGAGGCCGCCAGGCGCGTGCAGTGGATGCGCGATTGCTGGCCCGCCCCGATGCCGATGCTCTGCCCATCGAGCGTAAAGCAGATCGAGTTGGACTGCGTATATTTCAGCGTGATGAGCGCGATGATCAGATCGCGCTTCGCCTCATCGGTGAGCTGCCGGTTGGCGGTAGGAATGTTGTTCAACAGGCTGGCGTCCAGCCGCAGCGTATTGCGTTTCTGCTCGAAGGTGATGCCAAAGACTTCGCGCTGCTCCATCTCGCCAGGCTCAAAGGCTGGATCGATCTGCAGCACAAGATATTTGCCCTGCTTCTTTTTGCGCAGAATCTCCAGCGCCTGCGGTTCGTAGCCGGGAGCGATCACACCGTCGGATACCTCGCGACTCAACAGGCGTGCTGTGGATACATCAACCACATCGCTCAGGGCTGCAAAATCGCCGAAAGAGCAGAGCCGGTCGGCACCCCGTGCTCGTGCATAGGCCGTGGCGAGCGGCGAGAGCTCCAGGTCATCGACTTCGTAGGCCTGGCGCAGCGCGTCGCTCAGCGGGCTCGCTACGCCCGTACCAGCCGGGCTGACATGTTTAAAAGAAGCGGCAGCCGGCTGATTGAGCGCCAGTCGCAGCTCGCGCACCAGCTGCCATGAATTTAGTGCGTCCAGCAGGTTAATATAGCCTGGTGCGCCACTCAGAACTGTAAAAGGCAGCGTTCCATGTTTCATATAGACTCGCGCTGGCGTCTGGTGGGGATTGAGGCCGTAGCGCAGTGTTAGCTCACTCTGTTCCATTGTATCCTCTCTGCGTGGAAACCATACCAGTGTTTTGTGGATGAAAGCGACAGTTGTGCCTCAACACAACTCTTCCGTGAGCAGCGGCCAGCATGATTGGCGCTCCTCGCCGAACAGTATAGCCCGTGCCTGTCAGGGAGCGCAAGCCGTGGCATGCCAGCCATCGCACCACCGTACAGATTCAAACTGGCCAAATGGCTAGGGACAGTGTCATATTCGTATGGTATGGTACGTCATATCAATATGCTACAGTAAAAAAAGGCTCTGAAGGAAATACATGGAAATTCAAAAATATCTGGAACGCATCCATTGTCAGGGCTCGCTTGCCCCCACCCTGCAAACCTTGCGGGCACTGCACCAGGCGCATCTGCTCG
>JAFMRP010001526.1 GCA_017354095.1 Ktedonobacteraceae bacterium | reverse complement strand
GTGGCCGAATCATCGATGAGCAGCACCCGGGCCAACGGGACAACAAGGTCGACCCCATCGTGTGTGACCCACTGAGCCTGCTTCTGCTGCGGATGCACCCCATGAAGGGTGACTTTTCGTATCCCTGGTGTTCTTCGACAAACTGGATGGTGCATTGTGGCTCCTTTTTATCACATGGGTTCACCAACGAGAGGCGAGTGCTCTCTGGCATCTCGAGTGGCCACACCCCCTCGATCACACGATGCGGCTTCCCTCTGTGCGAGATCCGTCACGGTCTGCATCCGTGCGGCTGGCGAGGGGGTGTGAGGCTCCACGGCTGGAGCCGATTCCCAGCAACTCACCGATACGAACGCGCTCAAGATCGTGGTGGCGGCGCGCATCTGTTGGTGGATCTCATGGAGCGCACGCAGGGTGGGAGCATCCAGGCTGGCTTTCGTACTCACATTGATATGTTTGCGCATGCGCACCAGGTGCTGGAGCATCGCGATACCGCGTTCAGGGCAAGCGAAGGGGTCTCCATCGTAGCCCAATTGGATGGTCTCGAAGGAGGCCTCCTTGGCAAACTGGTGCAAGCGCGTGAAAATCTCTGATGGGCTGACGCGTGAGAGGCCCACCTCTCCCCCACAGGGACCAATACCCGGTTCTTTTCGACGGTAAACACAATCCGTTGGTTCATGAACACTGTCCTTCTTTCGATTCACTCCCACGCGACCTGGGAGCCTCTGTCCGAATAGTGACTCCTCACCGTGGTATCCCCCAAGACCATCAGGGGTCTTTACATGGAAGGACTGCTTCTTTGCGATCACTGGTAAAGCGCTGCGGTGGCTTCTGAAGCCATCTCAGACCGCTCTGAAAAGAGGGTACACCAGAACAACTGGAACAGGCAAGACCCCTCCCACCTTGGTGGACAGAAAGGAACGTGTGTCAAAAAAAGAGCGATAATGACCATATGGTAACAATAGGTGAGAATGATACGATATGGCAAGCGCGTGCAACCAACAGCACTCCTGGTATCGTCTCGGTGCTGATGTGACACATGGTTCCCCTCTGCGAGAGCGCAAGCAAACGTGCACGACAGAACCAGAAGGAAGCTCTTGGCACAGAGATACCCACGGGATGCGCAACGAGATGGAGCTCATCAGTGAACGGACTTGAGAGCCTCTTTCCTCACTCTCCTATTTTCCTGCATGAACGGGCTTTCTGGTCTCTGCCCAGAAACAAGTCAGAGCATTGAGTGAGCCTACCAAGCCATTTCAGCTCCATATGCATCTCGTTGCGCAATCCGTGGGAGATACCGATGGTGGATGGGAGCGCAGACAGACGGTCCATCGATCGTGAGGAGTCGTAGGAGTGGAAACAGCAAGCGTAGAAGCGTCAACGAAATCCCATCCCTATGTGGAATGCACCCAGTTTGGCGGGATTCTAGACCAGAGTGACTGAGCCCGACGATATTGGATGAGTGACAGGCTGCGCACTCGCTCGGATGGAGGGTATGAGAACTCCAATGCTCTTGAGAACGGTCGCGTCTGCTCTTTCCTGGTGGCTGTTTCAGCATTTCGTAAAAACGGGTCAGCTTCAAAAACGATATTTACAAAAAATCGGCGAACACGGGTAGAACCAACAATGGAGTGTCTTCTTATTAGTACAGATGAACGAGAAAAAATATGAATGAAGAGCGTTGGTTGAACAACAGGGCCATCTCGCTTGGCTTCCCAGAAGCTATCCAATAGGACCAGCACCATGCAAGAGCCTCTCTGGTCTGCCCACCTGCACGTCAAAGAGGCATCTGCCAGACACCACGTTACC
>JAFMRP010001525.1 GCA_017354095.1 Ktedonobacteraceae bacterium | reverse complement strand
GGCGACTCCTACCCTTGAGATCGTCCACAGGCCCCCACTCACCACATGGGACTTGACACCCTTCCATAGCTTGTCTATAATGAGCAAGCGCCAGCAAAGGGAACAGCATCGTATCGTTTGCGCTATGATCATATTTATGCTGTAAAACGCGATCCATAACGGAAAGGGAAATATTCCATGCTGTTTAACGTGGCGCAATTGTTGAAATCCCCTGTGGGGACATCGCTTGAGTCAGACTTCAACGAAGAGCAGGTACAGCTCGACGATGAACTCAAGCTCTCTGGCCCCATCACCGGCCATGCCCGCATGCGTCACATCAACCAGGGACTGCTGGTAGATGGCTGGGTGGACCTGACACTTGAAATGGCGTGTGTACGCTGCCTGAAGGAGTTTCAGCAGCCTTTGCACGTGACTTTTGGAGAGCGCTTTGTACCAACCGTGGATGTGGTGACGGGCGCACCAGTGCGCTTCGTAGATGAAGGCGACGACGTGTTCTTTATCGACGACCATCACCAGGTTGATCTGACTGAGGCCATACGCCAGCGCACGCTGCTGGAGCTGCCTGCAGTACCACTGTGCAAGCCAGATTGCGCGGGACTCTGTCCCAGCTGCGGCCATGACCTCAACACCGGTCCCTGCGACTGTGAGCCAGAAGTCGATACACGCCTCAGCGCACTCAAAGTCCTGTTACAAAACGACTCTACAAACTGAGGAGATCATATTCAATGGGAGCACTACCAAAACAACGTGTCTCGCGCGCCCGCCAGGGTGAGCGGCGAGCACATCATCATCTGAAAATGCCACAACTCGTTGCCTGTCCACAGTGCCGGAAACCTCGGCTCTCTCACCACGCCTGCCCTAACTGCGGGACATATCGTGGACGACAGGTTTTCTTGCCCAAAACCCAGAAATAAGCAATCCGATGAAGGCGGCAACGCACACTAGCAGCGCCGCCTCCTTTCATATTCAAAGAAGTATGCATAATGACGACCAACGTTGCCTTTCTTTTTCCTGGGCAAGGTAGCCAGGCCGTAGGTATGGGCGCCGATATTTTCGCATCGTCAGCAGCGGCAAAGCGCGTTTTTGCTACCGTCGACGATGCCCTTGGCACCCCCCTCAGCTCCATCTGCTTTCACGGTCCTGAAGATACCTTGCGCGCCACAATCAACGCTCAACCCGCCATCCTAACCGTCAGCCTTGCTTTCCTTGCCGCATTTCAGGAAGCCCTCTCTCCACAAGCATCCTCGTGGACCTCGCCGCTCTCCCCCAGCTTTAACGCTGGTCACAGCGTCGGCGAATGCACTGCGCTGGTCGCCTCTGGCTCTCTCGATCTGCCCGGCGCAGCTCAACTGGTTCGCGAGCGCGGACGCCTGATGCACCATGAAGGCACCGTCTGCCCCGGAGGCATGGCCGCCATCATCGGTATGGACGCAGAGCCACTACAAGAGATCTGCCAGGAGGCGACGGAAAAAGCACAGGCCGAATCGCCAGCCACGACGCATCCCGGTCAGGGACGCGTTATCGTCGCCAACTATAACGCTCCCGGCCAGATCGTCATTTCGGGCGCGCAACGCGCCCTGGAACTGGCCTGCGAGCTGGCCAGAGCTCGCGGGGCCAAACGCGTCATGCCGCTGGCTGTCAGCGGCGCATTCCATTCGCCCGTCATGCAGCCAGCGGCCACCGCCCTAGCCAGCACGTTGCAACAGGTCGAACTGCGCGATCCTACCGTGCCCATCATCAGCAATATCATCGCCACACCGCTCACCAGCGCCCAGGACCTGCACAACGAGTTGGCGGAACAGGTGGCA
>JAFMRP010000398.1 GCA_017354095.1 Ktedonobacteraceae bacterium | reverse complement strand
ACGCACGGAGTTCACACGACCAAAGATGAAAGGCCGTTTCCTGACCTCCAGGGGAAGGTTATAACCACCATGCGCTTTAAAAGGACGCTCTTCCAGGTCCAGGAGCTGCTCCCGGATCATCGTTTCAAAGTAGCTCCCCAACTGTGGATCAACCTGGTGAAATAGGCCGGCGCACTGCTCCAGCAACGCGGGGACATCAGAGACCAGGCGTGGCGGCTCGGTCGTGCTGGGATCGACCGTGGTATCCCAGGGACGGATCGTCTCTATCTGCAATTGCTGGCGGCGCTTCTCCCCCAAACGGCTGGCTGCCGGCACAAAGACCTGCTCAACGGCCTCGTGAAATGCTTTACAATCGTCCGGCGTATAGTCAAAACGCAGCATCTGTCGCCAGCGATAGTCACGATAGCTCTCGTAACCAGCATTGCGCGTAATCTGCAGCCTCAGCCGCATCAACTTGACCCAGGTTTCGTTGAAGCGCTCCCGATCTGCAATCCGGCGCTCATGCATCGTGCGCCAAGCATGCTCACGCAGCGCACGATCAGGATCGGCAAGAACGGGTGAGAGCGATGTCACACTGACCTCTTTTCCCTCCCACGTGACCGTCTGCGCTCCACAAATATTGCCATATTCTACTCCCAGGAGCTTTTCCTCATTGAGCAGCGGCAGATTGGCTTCGCGGAAAATCTCCGCCTCGGCCCTCAGGTTGCGCAGGGGGATCGCAAATCCTTCCGGCTCCAGGCCACTGGCCAGCAGTTGCTGCACTATCCGCTGGTCAAAGGTCTGTACATGCGTGTATATCTCGTCCAGGAAGCGCTGCCGGCGTCTCGCCCGCTCCTGATCGTCGGTCTTCTGCGTGCAGATGATCTCCAGCCACCGCAGCGTCTCATCAACCAGCTCGCTTAAATGCGACCATTGCAGCATCCAGGGCTGCAGCGTCTCTTCCGAAAGCGTGGTGGCGGTTAATTCAGTATACCAGGGTTCGATCTCCGCCCAGCTTAACGCCTCAAAGGCTTCGCTGGTCTGGGGAAGCACTGTATACATCGGCAATACCTTCCTTCTACTATACATTCTCTGCACACTGGGCATCAGCGAGCAGGCACGATTTGGTCCCAAAAGCGAAGATAACATAGACACACATAGAAGGCATTATATCATGCAGAAATGTTTCAGCCAGCCCCAAATGCGAACATTTACGCCTGCCGTGGCAAGAGTCCACGCTCAATTGCCACAGCTACGGCGGCGGCACGCGAATCGACTCCCAGCTTGGTGTAGATAGAAGTGAGGTTGGCCCCCACTGTGCGTTCGGTGATTCCAAAGCGCGCGGCGATCTCCTTGCTGCGCTCTCCCCGCGCCACTGCCGCCAGAATGTCCTGCTCACGCGCTGTCAGGTTCACTTGCCGCGACCTCTGTGGCGAGGACGTTGATGATGGTGCGCGCTCAGCACGGGAAAGAATACGCTCCATCACTTCCAACTGCATCAGCATCTCCCCACGAGCCGCCGCGTGAATCGCGTGTAGCACCACCTGAAGGTCGGCATCTTTGAGCAGATAGCCTCGTGCCCCCGCACGCAGGCTATCAATCATCAGATCGTCTTCGTTATAGGTTGTCAGCATAATCACCGCTACCTGTGGCCAGGTGGCTTGAATACGTTTTACCGCCTCTAAACCATCCACGCCAGGCATCCGTAGATCCATTAATACAACATCGGGCTGAAGCTCGCTGACCAGTTGTAGCACCCCTTCACCATCCATGGCCTCTCCCACCAGTTCAATACCTTCTCCCATCTCAAGCATCAGGCGAATCCCCATGCGCACCACCGGATGGTCATCCGCGACTATGACACGTACTGTCTTTCCACTCTCATTCACCCTTTGTTCCTCTCTTCTTCTCTCACTGGCACACAAAACCGCAGCAATGTACCCCGCTCTGGCGCACTTCTGATCTCAAACGTTCCACCAATCAGACGCGCCCGCTCACGTAGACCAAGCAAGCCATAGTGCCCATCCTGGATCTCTACTTCAGCGGGCACAAAACCACGGCCATCGTCCCGCACCTGAAATAGATACCGGCCTTCTTGCCGTTCGCCAGCTATCCATACATGCGTAGCCTGGGCATGGAGCGCTATATTATTCAACGCCTCGCTCACCATACGTAGGACGTGCTCACGTGATGCACCCGGCAGCATTGACAGGAGTTCCAGCCCTTCGGTCGTACAGGTAACCCCCGTGGTCAGGGTAAAACGCTGTATTTCCTCGTGAATAGCAGCAATAAAATCAGCGGCAGAGGGAAACGATGCACGCAAATCGTCAATTGCCTGGCGCGCGCTGGTCAGGATTTCGCGCGAGGTCTTGAGCGCCAGTTGCAAGATCTGCTGCGCCCGCTCATAGCCGCGCGACCCCAGATGTGAGTGCGCGACCTGGATCTGCATCATGATGCCCGCGATTCCCTGTGCCAGGGTATCATGCAAGTCCCGAGCCAGCCGCTGGCGTTCCGCAATACGTGAGAGCTCTTCGATGCGCCTGGCAAAACGCTTCAACTGATCGTGCGCGCTGGCAAGCTGGCTATGCGCGTTCGCAAGCTGGGTATGAGACCTGGACTGCTGCGTGTAGAGCATCAGGTAGCCCGCGACGAAAAGGATCAACGCCATATAATCTGATGTGCTCCACATGTTCAGCACGAAGGTATTCAGATTCAGCTCCGGCACGGACGATTTTCCATGATACCAGGGAGTGAATGTCAGCAGCATGCAGAGAACGACGAGCAAGGCATAGCCACTGGCGACCCCAATAACCGCAGGGATCTTGCGCAGCATCACAACGGACCCAAGGGTCAGCGCCAGGTATAAATTGAAAGCGACATTGACCTGGTGCGCCACCAGACTCGTCACGAGCACAAGCGCACCCTGACCCGGGAAATACAGCCAGTAGAGGCGGCGTGGTATTCTGCCTGCCAGCCCGGCCCAGAGCAGTACGCCATGTATGCCCATGAGCAGCAGGAAGTCTTTTTTCTGGAAGATATCCCCGGTGGTCAGATAAATGATCGGTTTCATACAAGTGGTGTGCGACGCGTTTACCCAGAACATCCCCTGCCCGGTGTCGATCGACAGGATACCCCACAATGAGACGAGGCCCATCCATAGCAGTAGCAACCAGCGCAGCGCACGAAATTGCTCGCCTTCACGCATGACTTTCTTCCTTCGCCTTCTCAACAAGCACTCATTTTCAACGCCAACACTCTGGCATCGCTTAGTATAGCACAGGTGCTATAAGAAGGATGGGATATTTTGACAGGGAAATTTACCATGTCAAAACCGGAAGCATCCCCCTGTCAAACCTCCCTGTCAGAATTGACGATGCATGGACGCCCCCGGCTGGCTACACTCAAACTACGCACTCGTCAAGTTTCCATGCTTTGCAAGAGAAGGAGTAGAAAGCAATGAAGAAAACAATCACGCTGACGGCGACCGACAGCGTCGTGATTGAGGCAGCTAACGTACAAAAAGCATACCATACCGGCACAGTGAGCGTGCAAGCCTTAAAGGGTATTCACCTGCATATTCAGCGCGGAGAAGTGGTGGCAATCATGGGACCAAGCGGCTGTGGCAAAACCACTCTGCTGAACTGTCTTAGCGGTCTGGACCAGGTCACCAAAGGTTCGGTCAAGATCGCCGGGCAAGATATCAGCCAGCTTTCAGACCGCGCTCTGACCGCCTTTCGTGCACGTGAAATGGGCTTCATCTTCCAGACGTATAACCTGCTGCCAGTATTGAGGGCCGTCGAAAACGTCGAGTTGCCATTGCTTGTTACGGGCGTTCGCCCCAGAGATGCCCGCGAACTGGCATTGGAGGGCCTGGCTCGCGTCGGCCTGGAGGCATGGGCACACCATCGCCCATCAGAGCTCTCCGGTGGGCAGCAGCAGCGTGTCGCCATCGCACGTGCACTCGCCACGCAGCCTTCGATTGTCTGGGCCGATGAACCAACTGGAGCGCTCGACAGCAAGACCAGTCAGGAGATCATCGACCTGATGCTGCAGCTCAACCGCGAGCATCAACAGACCTTTGTCTGGGTCACACACGCGCATGAAGTGGCTCAGCAGGCTCAACGCCTGATTCTTATGCGCGATGGACTGATTGTGGAAGATCAACCCGTCGCGGCATCTGCTCCTCCAACGTCATCCAGCGCCGCGCACGAGCCAGCAAAATCTTCTGAGAAAGGAGTGAAATGAGACGATGAAATCCCCTAAACCGCTCTTCTTAAGTCCGACGGTAGAGTTGCTTCTGCTCTCGTGCGTTGCCCTGGTGATATTGATCATCATCGGCATCGGGATCTCACAACGGCTGTTGCTGCGCGTCGGGTTGCGCAATATGCTGCGCCGCCGTGCCCAGGCGCTGCTGCTGATTGGAGGGCTGACGCTTTCAACAGCCTTTATCACGGCTTCGTTTGTGCTCAATGATAGCATCCAGCAAGCTTCCAATGCGCAATTGCTGGGCGACATCGGAAACATCGATGTGACGGTAACCGGCGCATTTTCCCAGGAGCAGGCCACGTCATATATGGCAGCCATCCGCCAGCAGGAGCGCATTCAGGCTGTGACGAGCCTGTTGACCAGTTACCAGGCGGCTTCTGTGCTGGCGCCACAGACCGGCATGTCTCGTGATCGGCTCAATGTCGTGGCAGTACCGCCTGATTTTAACCAGGTGTTCGGTCCCGCCAGGGATATCCATGGGCAGCCTGTGCGCTTCTCGGACCTGCACGACGGGGAGGTCTACCTGAGCTCCTCGCTGGCACAGAACTTTCCTATCCAGCCTGGCGATCGCATCGATCTGAACCTGTCAGGGCATCACGTGACGGTCACGGTCCGCGCTCTGCTTGGCACGAACATCGCGACCAATGGGAGTGATATCATTTTTGCGAATGCTGAGCAGGTGATACTCCCATTGTCTTATTACCAACGGATAGCACAGCCGCACGACCCGGTGAATACTATCGCGCTCAGCAATGTCCATCATACAGACGATAGCGCCGAGGTCGCGAGCTTCTTAGGGCAGCTCTTTCACATATCATCAGGGAACACGAAAACAACGTTCTCCTATTCCAATGCGCCTGTGTTTACCTCTCCAGAGATCAATGTCATTCAGCCAGATCTCATCTACTACCTGGGCACCCAATCGTTTACCAACGGCCTTGGCAACCAGGGAGCGGCGCAATTTACCCAGCTGGCCCCGGCTATCTCCATGTTGCTGGTTGGCACCGGCATGTTCCTGCTGACGCTATTGTTAGTCTTACTGGCAACCGAGCGCCGGGTGGAGATGGGGATCAGTCGCGCCCTTGGCTTCACCCGCCGCCACGTGGTGGGAGCCCTTTTGATCGAGGGTGGCGGCTATGGGATGATGGCGATCATTCCCGGCATACTGGCCGGAGTTGGGCTGGTGGCGCTCGAACTGTATATCCTCTCGTTCATTCCTCTTCAGGTTGGTGGCAAGTCAACCGCCACGATCCATCTCACGCTCTCGCTTGTCATTGACTGGCATAGCCTGCTGGCCGCGCT
>JAFMRP010000397.1 GCA_017354095.1 Ktedonobacteraceae bacterium | reverse complement strand
TTCTGGCCTGCCGGTGGGGCGAATGCCAAAGCGGATAACCGTCGGGCCGATGCTGATATCCTCGGGGCGAACTTCGGCCTCCACGCGGAAGCTACGCAGGGTTTCCTGGATCGTGCGAGCCAGCGTGCTGGTATCATCGCCCAGCATTTGCAATTTGACCTCATCAGGGCTGTGCAGCAGCGATGTGTCTGGAAGCTTCCAGGGTGAGATAATTACCGGCTGAGGAGGCTGAGGCGTGCGTGACGGCTTGCGCCAGATTGACTTTTTGGGATTGGGGGCCAGCGGCTCCAGGTCAGGCGGCTGCAGAACCAGGCGCTGCTGTCGCTGCGTGGTTGGGGGCTGCTCGTCCTCCTCGTCATTGAACGGCAGCTCCTGTTGATTGGCACCCCTGGTGGCCGCCTGATGCTCTGAGACGTTCAGCGAACGGGGAGCGGCACGCGGATGGCGCGGCACGGTGCCGATCTCGTTTTTGTGGATATTAATGTCGTTGAGCGGGTCTTCGTCGCCAAAGTCGGCCTCAAACTCTACCGCGTCTTCCTGGTCCTCTTCACGCTCTTCTACGCGCGAGCGTCGTCCTGAGCGCGATGGTTGGGCTGGATCGGCTGAGGAGGGCCAGTTGCCGTAGCGGCTGTACTGTGGACGTTGTCCCGCGTAGGTGGAAGCGGCCGAACCGCCGCGAGATCGCTGTGGTGTTGTGCTGCCGGAGCCGCGCTGCGGGTCGGCGAATAGTCCCTGGATCCAGTGCGCGACCATCAGCACGTGGCCAAAGGTGAGGCGGAACGTGATGATCGTCACGATCAGCAGCGAGCCGATCAGGAGGACGTGGCCCACAGCTGGTGGCCAGCCCAGCAGGGGAGTGATCAGCACCTCGGCCAGTACGCCAACGGCCAGGTGGCCGGTGAACAGGCGGCTCTCAAGGAGCAGCAGGAGACAGATAAAGCACAGGCCGATGACCAGTGACCAGCGAATGAAGTGCTGGTTGCGCAAGCCTTCTACCAGGTGGGCCAGCGCGAAGGCGACCAGGCCGAATGCCAGCGGATAGGCTGCCCAGCCGAAGAAGACCAGGAAAAACTTGCTGATGCTGCTCAGGATGAAAGTATTGCGAAAGATTGTCAGCGAGCCGAAAAGGAGCAGAGAGAGGAGCAGGAGCAGGACGCTGAAGAAGCGCTGCTGCTGATGGGGCTCCAGAGAGCGCCATCTGGCACTGACCCATTTGATAAACTGGGTATCTTTGGTATTGGGAGCGGACGCGGGCGATGGCGAGACGCGCGAGCCGGCGGAGCTTTTACGTGGGCTCTGCTTGCTGCTGCCGCTGCTTCGCTGGCGCGAAGGGGGAGGAACAGAGCGCGAACTCTGCCGGGAAGGCATGTTGGAGCGCTGTTCAACGCGGGTGTGCTGTCCGCTATGGGGGCTGACACGTCCCGCTGCACTACTGACGCGCGATGTGCCCTGGTCGAGACTTGGCACGACGCGTTCACTCTGGCGCCTGGGTTCTTTCTTAGCGCCGGCCATCGCTGGTTCCCTCCTCAAGAATTAGAATGCGTTTGCACAGACACCAGTTATGATAGCGCAGATGTTCAAGAGAAGCAATAGGGCGACCAACTTACTCAGAGAGATTTGAAAGGCAAGTGGGGAAACCTATGTTGCCAAAATCCCGTACGAAACCCTTCACAACCCTTCACACGGCCTGCAGAGCCGCTGCAACCCTTCACCAAACCCTTCACCGACCTTTCACAACCCTTCACACCCTTCACAACCGTTCCAGGGGGTGAGTTATCCCTTCCACAACGACTTTTCATGTTGGACGCGCCAGCAACATCAGCGGAGATGACCGGCAGAGGCATCGCTGCTACTATATTGATGCTCATAAATTAACAGAAGTAACACTTGTAACACTTCTGAGGAGACAGGGCAACGTGTCTGTTCGTCCGTTTCATGATGTCACGAGAGCGCCAGAAAACCGAAACGAACCTTACCGGCGGACGAAAAAAGTGTTACAAGTGTTACTTCTGTTACTTTTCTGGCACGAGCAAGTCCTTGATGGAGGGTGTTCTCTCGAAAATCTGTTGGTTCTGTTGGAATGGTTGGTTTCTACGGCGCTGTCACACGTCGTTTGACGGGTGCGCAGATGCTTTACTTAGAGGAAAACGGTGCAGCCGCGCTGTGCGAGTTGGGGGAGCCAGTGGGGGAGAGGGGAGAGCTTGTTCCAGCGTAGATCAAGTTTTTCGAGGTGGGGGAGGTCCGCGAGACTGGCGGGGAGAGTAACGAGTTTGTTGGCACGCAGATCGAGATGGGTGAGGTAGTGCAGGTTGCCGAGTGACGCGGGCAGAGATGCCAGGCGATTGGCGCGCAGATCGAGGTGAGTGAGACTCGACAGCTGGCCGAGTGAGGCGGGGAGGGCGGTCAGCCTGTTGTGAGACACGTGGAGTTCTTTGAGCTGCTGCAGGTTACCGATTGATGCGGGTAGGGAGGAGAGCTGATTGTACATGGCGTGCAGCTCCTTGAGGTTTGCCAGCTGGCCAAGTGAGGCAGGGAGGGTGGTCAGCTGGTTGTTGTATATTCTTAATTCGTTGAGGTTGGCCAGGTTGCCGATAGTCTCGGGGAGCGAGGTCAATTGATTATCGGTGAGATTGAGATATACCAGGTTGCTCAGATGCTCAAAAAGTGAAGGAGGGAGAGTGGCCAGGTGATTGTTGCTGAGGTAGAGAAAGAACGTAAGGTTGCGCAGTGTGCCGAGTGATGCCGGGAGGGCTGCCAACTCGTTATGGCCTGCGTCCAATGTGTGAAGATCGACCAGGTTACCGATCTGCTCGGGCAGGGAGGGAAGCTGATTTTCCGCTACATTTAATGATTGAAGGTGGCGTAGTTGCCAGAGCGACGCCGGGAGAGCAGCCAGTTGATTGTGGCCGATGCTGATATCGGTGAGGCGTGTTAGCTGGCCGATATCAGCGGGGAGAGTAGTCAGCCGGTTGCCGTAGACGCGCAGCGTTCCCAGGTTAGTAAGCCGGCAGATGCTGGCGGGCAGTGTTGTCAGATGGTTTGCGTCGACGTGCAGTTCTGCCAGGTGGAGCAGGTTTCCCAGCGACTCGGGAAGCGTCGTCAGTTGATTTTCATCGAGGTACAATTTTTGCAGGTGGAGCAGGTTTCCCAGCGACTCAGGGAGCGTCGTCAGTTGATTACCGGTCAGGTCCAGGTGTTGGAGATGCGTTAACTGATCGAGCGAGGCAGGGAGGGAGGTCAGCGCACAGTATCGGAGCGATAGGGCGGTGACAGAATTGTTCTCGACCGAAAGGCCGATATGGCTACCGGCGATATGGTGCTGTGGTACAGCGGGGATGGATTCTCCCGGGTTGAGATGGCCGCTAGATTGGAGCTGGTGTTCCAGGCTGTTCAGGATATTCGTTTCTTTCTCTCTTTCCTGCATTGTTCGATTTGCTAGACAGGTTCATTGGATTCTGCTAATATACCTTTGCAGAGAGGTATGGAGCAACTTACCAGGATTTCTTTCTGCTTCTGTTAAGTATATTCCTCAGATTGTATTTCTACCAAGGTTCTCTGAAAAGATGGCACAAACAGACGCGTTTTGTGGGAATTGTAGTTCATCTAATCGTGCTGATGCTAAATTCTGTAAGGTGTGTGGAAATCCCATGGAAGTTTCTATGTTGAAGCAGCGCTACCAGATTCTGACAATGGTAGGACAGGGCGGTTTTGGAGCGATTTATCAAGCTGCAGACACCCACTTTCCTAACCTTCCTAAACGAGCTGTGAAAGAGATGCTCATGCCGTCTGCTGATCCACAAGAACAGCAGCAGGCCATTGAAGCATTCAAACAGGAGGCTCTTCTGCTCGCGGGTCTCATGCATCAGAACCTGCCCCGAATTTATGAATATTTCGAGGAGGGGGGACGCTGGTACCTGGTCATGGATTTTATTGAGGGCCAGACGCTTGAGGACTGTATGGAAGCGTCTGTAGGAAACAGGCTGCCTTTTCAACGAGTACTCCATTTCGCAACGCAATTATGTACCGTTCTTGACTACTTACATAGTCAGCAACCGCCGATCATTTTCCGGGATTTGAAGCCGGCCAACGTGATGGTGACGTCAGATGATCATCTCTATCTGATCGATTTTGGGATTGCTCGCCTCTTTAAACCTGGGCAGGCAAAAGATACCATTGCCTTTGGTTCTCCTGGCTATGCGGCTCCAGAGCAGTATGGAAAAGCCCAGACCACCGAACGTGCTGACATTTATAGCCTGGGAGCAACGCTACACAGTTTGCTCTCAGGCCTGGACCCGAGCGATAACCCTTTTCATTTTTCGCCGCTCAATCTGTCGCAAGAGGCCCCTGCCGGTCCGGCATTTGCGAAACTTATTGAGCAGATGTTAGAGATCAATGCGCAAAAACGTCCCTCCAGTGTACAGGTCATCAAACAACAACTGCAACAGCTCGCTCAACAGCCGGCAAAGCAAGCAGCAGCGAGTGCTCCTGTAACAAACATATCTATAACAAACGTGCCCGCTCCTCCGCCTGTCCAATATGAGAAGAGCGTTCCTACAACAAACGTGCCCCCGCCTGTCCAATATTCAGTAACTCCTGCCCCTCCGCCTGTCACGGTATCTTCTTCTCGATCAAATGTGGATGATTATATCAACGAAAGCAAGGCTCTGATTGAAATGGGGAGATACCAGGAAGCGCTGGCGGTCTGTGAGCGAGCTATCAGACTTAATCCTTCCTCTGCCTTGATTTATATCAACAAAGCCGCAGCTCTCTGTGGATTGGAGAGGTACCAGGAGGCCCTGCAGGTTTGCAATCAGGCTCTGCTGTATGATCCGCAAAATGCCCTGGCTCACTATAATGCAAGCGAAGCTCTCGTCAATCTGGAGAGGTACCAGGAGGCCCTTCGTGCCTGCGATCAAGCGCTGCGGTTTGATCCCTCCCACTCTCTGGCCTATATCAACAAAAGCAAAGCTCTGATTGAATTGGAGAGATACCAGGAAGCGCTGGCGACCTGTGAGCAAGCCACACGTCTTGCTTCTCCCTCTGCCTCGATTTATGTCAACAAAGCCGCAGCCCTCAATCAATTGGGGAGATATCAGGAAGCGCTTCCAGCTTGCAATCAAGCTTTACAGTATGATCCGCAAAACGCCCTGGCCCACTATAACGCAAGCAACGCCCTCTGTGAATTGGGGCGGTTCCAGGAAGCTCTGGGTGCCTGTGAGCAAGCTATCAGATTTAATCCTGGCTATTCCTCGTCCTATATCAACAAAAGCTGGGCTCTGATTGAATTGGAGAGATACCAGGAAGCCCTGCGAGCCTGTAACCAGGCTCTGGAATATAATCCTCGCGCGGCCATGGCCCACCACAATGCAAGCGTGGCCCTCATCAGGTTAGGGCGATACCAGGAAGCCCTGCAAGCCTGCGAGCAGGCGCTGCAGCTTGATCCTAATAGCGCCAAAGCGCAGATTAATAAGAAATTTCTGCTTAAGAAGCTCAGGGGATATTGACGATAGTAGCATTGATAGTACCATAGGGAACTTTTTGTTGGTGGG
>JAFMRP010001524.1 GCA_017354095.1 Ktedonobacteraceae bacterium | reverse complement strand
CACAGTCGTGACGGGCGGTGAAGGAGCGATCGACCCGCAGCAAGAGATGGAACTGGCCGATTCGGTGGGTCTGGCGCTGCTGGCAGTGCTCAATACGCTGGCTCCCGCCGAGCGCCTTGCTTTTGTCCTGCACGACATCTTCGCTGTGCCCTTCGACGAGATCGCGCCGATCGTGGAACGCGAAGTCGCCGCGACCAGGCAGCTCGCCAGCCGTGCACGCCGCCGGGTGCGAGCTAGAGCACCCATGCAGGATGCAGACCTGGCCGCCAGCCGAGAAGTGGTCGAAGCCTTTCTCACCGCCGCGCGCGGGGGGAACTTCGACGCGCTGCTGGCCGTGCTCGATCCAGATGTGGTGCTCCGGCGCGATTCAGGAGCCGTGCCTGCGGGCGGAGCAGGAGAGCTTCATGGTGCAGCGGCTGTGGCGAAACAGTTTGTGGGACGTGCCCAGGCAACGCAACCAGTGCTGGTCAATGGCTCAGTGGGAGTCGTCGTGGCCCCGTACGGGCGGCTGCTCAGCGTCCTCGATCTCTCAATCAGGGAAGGCAAGATCACCGCGATCACGGCCATTTTCGATCCCGCACGCCTGCGCCAATTGCACCTTGCGGTCTTCGACGACTGACAGGCCGTTGCCCGCCTTTCGCACCTGAATAGCTGTTCGTGCTAGAGTATAGCCTTTGGAGCCAGGGTAGCATTAGACAGGTGTGGCCTGGTAGGTCACGACCAGTTCGTTGGTTTCGGTGGTCACGCTTGTCGCGCAGTAGGTGAAGCCGCTCGGCAGTTGTGACTGGACGATTTTGAGCTGCTGGTTGACCTGGTCTTCCGTCGAGGTAATAAAGGCGGTTGCCGGGATGCCGGCCAGGTCGGCATGTACCACGCGCATCTGTACATGGCAGGCCAGGATATATGGCTGGGCCACCAGTTTGACATGTTTGGTGCCCAGAACGGGTACCTGAGTATCGCCGGTAATTGTGAGCGGCTCGCCCTTTTTGATCTGCACCTGCACGTTGCTCAATTTATTGGGGCCAGTTGAATGCTTTTCGATGATCTGGCCGATGTAGGTCGCGTTGAGGCGCACGGTAATCGAGCTGGTGGTGGGACGTGTTGGGAGCGAGAGAAGGGGATTATCCGTGGCCAGAGAGACGTAGGTGAGCACGCCGCCACCGCCGATGAGCAGGCCAAGAAGAAACATCGCGATCCAGGGCAGCCAGCGCGGTATCCGCTGCCACGGCTTTTTGCCGGGCGATGGGCGTCCGGGTGGCAGCTGCTCCTCTATCTCCTCTTCTGTTATCAGTTGCTGGCTTTTGCGTGGCAGTTCGACGATCTCTTCCACGGCTTGCTGTTTCCTGCGCTGGGGGGATGCCGTCTTCGCGGGAGAGCGGCGCTTTCTGGCTGGCGCTTCCCCGGTGTCCTCCCGGGTGTCCTGCTGCCGGCTTTTTGCCAGTGGCTCGCCGTTGTTCTCTGCTGCGTGCTGCCACAGAGAGGTGGAGGGGTGTTGCCATTGTTGTTTGTGTTGGGATGGGTCCTTTACAGTAGGAATGTCGGAGAATGAATGTATGGGATCAGGAACTTCTTCATCGAGCTGTGAGACCTTCTTGGGCATTTGCCGTGACGTGCCTCGGCGCGATGGGCGAGGGGATTGAAATTGTTTATGATTATCCATGTTTTTTGTCTCGTTTTCTTCCTACTGTATGTCGTTCTCTAAATATTACAATGCTTGTCCTATTGATGCAAGTGTGGTTATGGGGAAGAACTCGGGGGCGAAGCCCCCCCGCGCCCCCTTCATCTCACTCCTCGCCGCCTGCGGCGGCTC
>JAFMRP010000002.1 GCA_017354095.1 Ktedonobacteraceae bacterium | reverse complement strand
CCCCAGATGGTACCGTTCCTCGTAGATCAATCTGCTTCTTCTTCCGCGGTGAGGGCTCGCTCGCACAGAGAGTCCTAAACAGAGGAAGAGAGAGGATAGTGGGCTCTCGTATGCTGCTCGTCGGGCTGGTCCCGGCAACGCATAGCGCACAAGTTTGAACCTGGCCGCTGTCCCTGTAGCCCGCACATCGCCCTAGAAACGGGGTGATCGCCCGAGAAATAAGGTGATGGGAGCACATCGTAAAAGCATTGTCAGAGAGGTGATCGAGCGCCTGGACGCGAAAATGGCCATCGGCGCCAGTCGTCATGCTGCCAAGCAGGAATTACGACAGGCTGGCCAGCGGATCTGGACGCATTCCACCGGCCACATTCACGCGTTCAAGACCCGCTCTGGCTATCAGGAGCATACCATACGCTTTGTGAGATGGGCACGTGATGAGTATCACATCATCAGCCTGGCGCAGCTGGATCCACGCGCAGAAGAACTGGCCAGCACCTACCTGACACAACGCCTGGCCGATGGGAAAAGCCCGTCGACCCTACAGACAGAACGGGCAGCACTGCGTCTCTTTTTCGATGATCGAGCGCTGGCCGAATCGGTCCCCATTCCCAAACGGGTGCGCGGCGAGATTACCAGATCACGTGGAGCAAAAAAGCACGATCGCTACTTCCAGCCGGCGAACTGGCCGGGACAGGTCAATGTTGCGCAGGTGGCCGGGCTCCGTCGCCATGAGTTACGAGCGCTGCGTGTTGGCGATATCTTCCAGGACCACGACGGGCGCGCCTGGGTGCATGTGCGCAATGGCAAGGGCGGGCTCTCGCGAAAGGTACCAGTGCTGGCCGGGCAAGAGGTAACGGTCCTGCAGCTGGTGGCAGGGCGCGATCCTGAATCACTCGTGTTTGAACGGATCCCCAAACATATGGACGTCCATAGCTACCGGCGCGGCTATGCACAGGCGCTCTATCTCCAGTACGCACCAGGTCGAATGCTGCCGCCGGCGACAGGGCGATTACAACGCAGCGATTATGACCTCCAGGCCGCAGAGCGGGTGTCCTGGGCGCTGGGACATCGGCGCGTCGATGTCGTGCTGAGGCATTATTTGAGATAGTGGTTACCCGCCACACCGCGCCAGCGTGCAGGGACTATGAGCTATCCATTTGAGCCGGACATCACGGACCAGGCAATACTCAGCGAGACAGTGAAGCTTACACACAGGATGGCCCGCCTGAGAGAGGCCGTTGGGCGCAATGATCGAGAGGCAGTATTCAGCGGCATCAAGAAGGTGAAGCTTTCCCTGCTGGAGATACGACACCTATTGCGTTGCGTCGAGAGCGATGTGAAGCTGATTGAAGGTGCGCCATTAAAGCAGCCAGGTCCAGAAAACCCCTAAAATTCAAAGGTTGTCGGACTTTTGCGCGTCTTCTCGTGGTGCTTGTCGCTTGGTGCGGGGAAAATAAAGGGGCCAAAGGGACTAGAAGGGTTTATGGTCTACATCTGGTCTACCTTTGGCCGGGTTATGCCCCAAATAATAGGGTAAAATGAGCAAGGGTATCATGCTCGTAACGCATTTGATGAGATTATGCAGAGGAAACGGACATGGAAGAAGTCTATATTTTTATCCAGGGGCAAGGCGATACTGGCGTTTTTATCAAGGAGAGTACGGTGACCTCAGTTCGGTACGATCGCGCCCAAGGCACGGCGGTGGTTGCTACAAATGATGATGAAAGTTATACGGTGGTTGGCGTTTTGGCCGTCAGCCTGCTCTATGACCATTTTTATCAACGCGCTCCTCTCAAGCTTTTCCCGGACAAACAGTAAAAAAAGAGAGCCAGGTGGTAAGCCTGGCTCGTATCTAATCGTTTAGCCTTGACGGGCCGCCGCGGATAGCATCCAGAATAGTGGTCACATTCGTGTCAATGCGCTCGATGGCCTGCTTGTGGTCCTTGGCAACGTCGGCCAGCACCTCAATATTACGGGTGATGGTGCCCATGTCCTGCTCTATGTGATCTATGCGAGACTCTACCCGCTCAAGGCGGGCTGAATGCTCCAGCTGGCCGGCCTTCAACTCATCGAACGCGCGCATCTGTACCCGCTCGATCCGGCGCAAGTCGTCAATGAAACCATCGACGCGGGCCAGTAATGCCTGATCTCGCTCTTCTTGCGCGGTGACTTTGCGCTCCAGTTCGGCTATCCTCTGCTCCATGAGGAATAAGCGCTGCTCTGTGTCTGGTGGTTGTTGCTGCATCGTCTCTCCCTTTCCTTCGCGTTGTTCTCTATCGTTTCTGTGCCTGCTTCAAGAACAGGTATGCATAGCTCCATGCGACACACTCTGTATCACTATCCAGCATATGATGAGCCTCTGGACATGCAGGATTTTTGTGCCAGTCCCTACGGTCTAAGTCGTGGCACTTGCCGCATACGCCGCAGGATACCCCCTCGCATGCCGGGCAGTGCTTCATCCCCGCGAAGTCAACAGGAATGCTCTCTATGCTAGCTGCTACCTTGTCCCTGAAGAGCGGATCGCCTGTAACACCTTTCTTTTTACGGCCAGGTCGATACATTCGGTCGCGACTAGGGAAGGTGGTATCGCGGCCTAAATCATTGCGCTGGTGTGCGATCTCTTTATCGTTCATCCTGCCTGCTTTCTCCCATCAAGGGAATGCTATAGGGTCGCGATCAGCAAGGGTCAGCACTATCTGACGTATCACATGGGTTGGTACGAGAGGATCCTGCATCCCTAAGCCAAACAGATCATTGAGTTCACGGTAATAGCCTGCTGCAGCATTTGGCTGGTAGTAATCGTGTCTATCACTAAAAACGCGCCAATCCTTTTGCTCGGGTAGTGGGTAGGCCAGGTCATGCGAGAATCGCAGCACGTGAAAGTCCTTGAAGTGGAAATTTTCCCAGAAATTCCAATCTGGGTACAGCCATCGATATACCACTTCCTGATCAACGGCGCTGGCGAACAGGAGTGGCAGCCCAGAACTATCCAGATAGAAATGCAGCATGCCATACGCATCTTTGAGCGGTGTTTCTGCTGTGATAGCGGGCGTCTCTACAGAGAGTGGCCATACTTCCACACTGGTGAGCGTCAGCGCTGGCAGTGAGCCCCATTTGACCAGGGAACGCGGTTCTTCCGTTTCCACCTGTACGACAAACGTGTCCTCTGCCTTGAGCTTTTGGCATGAGGCCAGCAGATCATTCCAGGCGCGAATGCGATCGCGGCACGTTCCACATGTCCCGTGCTGAAAATGCACATAATGCTGCTTGGTGTAGCGCGTGGAGCAGAAACGGCAGCCATACCGCTGGCGGATCGTCTCTTCACGTTTTCGATTACCAGCGATCTGCCCACTGGTCAGCGGGCGTGCGATCGCCTTTGAACGGTCATAGAGCCAGCCATAATAGGGAGCATTCTTGACCCGGTAGGCCGCGTCCGGTTGTTCTTCATCGGGTGGATACAGGCGGTCACGCGCCAGCTGGGTCTTGGTCCCGTACTGCTCACTATAGGTATGCAGGACCGGGACGCCAGGGCATTCAACCCCGACGCGCCCGGTCCAATACTGATCGCATATAGTGCAGTGCCGCGCCTTGCGTCCACTTTGAGGATGCCTTCCCTCTTCAATGTTGTGTGCTTGCCACTTCACCATAAGCTTGCCTGCTTTCAGAATGGTTGATTATCTAAATCTAGCTCGTCAAATGGTGGCAGCGTTGATGGTGTCTCGTACTGTCCAGGTCCTTTGACGTTGCCTGTAGCTTCATCATATTCCTCGTCAGGCAGGCACAGGTAGCAGGTTTCGGCGCTGGCATACTCAGCAGGCGTCCCCTTAGTGCTGGCGTACAGCAAGTTAATGCTCGTACTTGCCTCCTGAATTTCGCCCGAACTCCAAAATTCAATACCGCGCTTAAACTGCTGTTCGCCGCGGCTCCAGACCCACGTGCCCGCCGGATCATAGGCGAGTCCGACCGCTATCAGTTTCGGATCGTCGCTCAGTTCGCGCACCTGCCCACCAACATCCTTCACCCATTTGCGGGCGCCGTCTGATATGAATCCAACTGTCAGCCAGTGCAATGCCTTCTGTGCTTCTTCGCTCATTGCTGGCCCTTTACCCTCCAACTATAGCGCCTGATCTTCAGCGCAGCGAGGGCAACCTCAAAATTGCTCTCATCAAGTCGCATCAACTCTACAGGGTTGCAGCTAGCCGCATGCTCATTGAAAAGATTGGCAGCCCACTGGATCAGTACCCGATAGCCGCCGCTCCAATCCTGATTTTGTAACATTTCTTCAAACAAAATCCCGTCGCGCTTTATGTATCCTTGCGCTTTGTACCAGGTTGCAAGATCAGCAGTCAAGACATAAATTGCTGCCCCATATTCGGGGTCGAGCCTCCCGCTGTCAATCTTCTCTATTTGTTGCATGGCATCGAAAAAACGTTGCTGATGGTCCGTACTTTTGAAGGTAATGCCTTCTGACATGGTGGTTTCTCCTGTATTTTATCCACTATCATACACGATTTACCTAACAGTACTGCCTGCATACTACACAAGCAGCAGCACTTCTTTGCCGTCGCGATACAAGGCATACTCCAGTTCTTCACTGTCCCACAATACATGGCACGTCGCCTGCACGCCCTCGCTGATGTTGATGACCACCTGCCACACCTCGTCATTCTCTGCGGGGATCCATCCCTCCAGCTGGGCGTCTACCAAGGGAACGGAGACGAGAGCAGCAATGCGCACCTGGTTGCCACAGGCAAAGAGCACAAAGCGCCTGACCGCCTCTTCTTTCCAACTGGCCACATCCAACGAGGCGGCAATGCGATGCGCTACAGGTGGGGGAAGGATGCCAAAGTGGACGGGGCACAGTGGCTCGAATGAATCGGCGAGGTCCGGGTTGAGCACAGCAATGGTGGTGGTACGGTGACAGTACAAGCATTCTAACTCAGGGCGAAAGACAATGATGTGATACTGATCATGGGGCTTCATAGTGGGATTCTCCTCTCTAGCAGAGGAGCGCCAGGCGCATGGTCCGTAATGGTACAATGGCGCCGTAGCACTCCTGTGCTGCTTGGGGGCCTTGCGTGCTTTGCTGTCCAGGCGTGGCGCTTGGCCCCGACGATCCTACGGCTGCGCGGTGACTTCACGGCGCTCGATCTCCAGGGGGATGCCATGACCGGCATCGACGACATAGTACGTCCTGCCATTGCTTCTGACGTAGCTCCAGATAACCACGCCTCGATGTGCTCCCTCGTCAAAGTACAGCATGTCGCCTATCTCGTAGTCACCTTTGACGAACGGGCCATAGAGTTGCGTGTACTGCTGGGCAAGTCGATGGTCTTGCGGATCCTGATTACTGTTTGGCATGGTAGACGCGTCCTTCCTATCGGTTTACTAGCCCCAGAACTTCCACCAGGGGCGAAACGCCTTCTTTGTGAGGTTGTTCAAGTAGGTTCGGTAATCTTTGCGACCCAGCGCGAAGCCGCGCTGTACGTCTTCATTATTCAGGTCCGCCACGATTGGCGGATCATCGGGCAATGGAAAGCCCAGCTTATAGCCTATCTGGCTATTGGCGTATTCTTCCTGGGTATACTCCCGTCCTTTTTCGGGCATCGTCTCATCCTTTCCGTTATGCCGCTGGCCATAAATCGAGTTGTCGTATCGGTCCTGGCCGCAGTGTTGCGTCAAAAAAGGAGCGCTGGCAGGCTGCGCAGCGATGGTTACCACCAGGGCGTAATTCTAACACCTGCAGCACTACCTCACGGCGTTCTGGTTCATAGCAGGACGCATGGTATAGCGCATTGGGCGCTGTTGGCATTCTGAGCACTTCTAGCACCTGGTCCTGCATAAGCCCTGTCTCCTTTAACGAACCGATATCAGGCGATACGTCACAGGGTAACATCCCTTCACCCGGCTCTGCGCTGCATTGCGCTCGTGTAACACGACTTCGGCGCATGCTTCATTGACCTCTTCAATGGTTTCGCGCGTGACACTATCATCCTGCCACTCAACAATGAAAATGAATGTATGCATGGATCCCTCCCGCTAATCGTTCGGGAACGGATAAGAGCTTTGCGGCTCTTCAAAGTCGCTCAGCCAGGTTGTCTCTCGCCATTCCTTCTTGAGCCCCCACCAGCTGGAGACGATACGCCGATTACGACCAGAGTTCTCGATCTCGCCATCTTGCCCAAAGAACGGATGATCATCCTTGGGGGTTCCGCCCTCTTCTTCAGGCAAAGCATAGTAATAATTGTTGGCCATCGATCTGCCTTTCTGTGTTAGAATGGCAGTGGCGCCTTTGGTGTTGGAAGCAGGGGCGCCACTGCTTAGAGAGGCTGGCCTACGTTTTGCAGACGTGGGCCAAGCTTTTACGTGCTACTTAAAACAGCTATTTCGCAAAAGTAGCATCAGTTACAACTAAAAAGTGTTACCACAACAGGCTACAGAACTGTTTGAAGTTTTTTAATTGTTCCTCTGTCCATTCCTTCTCTTTCCCATCTCCTAGCAATGCCTCTTCAAGTTCTTCGGCAGAGCCAGGGATTGCTCCATCTAGCGCTCCGTAAATCTGATTAAGTGTGTTTTGTTCTTCGGGGTCTTGGGATTGTGGAAATTTCTTCATCTCTTGAAACTCCTGTGACTATCGTTTCGCCAATCAAACAAGCTTAAACCACTTTTGCGGAATAGCCCTTAAAACGCCTTATTGGCTTCCAGGTACTTCGCATAAAGTTCGCGCATTTCATCGGTATACCCGAGTCCCTGCTCCTCGCTGGCAACGCAGGCCGCTTCATACGCTTTCCACTCCTCGCATTCAAAATTGTTGGGCGGATCATCCACATGGCGGAACGTCGTGTTTCCCTTGGCGTCTGTTTCGATAATGAGCATATGCATTTTGCCTTTCTGTAATACTGTCTGGTTGACTACTCAACAGGACACACTACCAATTACTGAGACGTGCGCGATATTGCCTCATGTATTCATCAGCTTCGTCGTCAGTGAGATGATAGCGAACTTCCTCTTCAAATTCCGGCATCGGAGTAACGCGAAAATTGCTTTTGAGCAGCCCTGGCAATACGGTTTCTCGCATGCCTCGATTGCTCATTTGCTCCCTTTCAAACTCAGGGGCAAATTCGCCATCTTCATTACTCTCCATGTGATCATTCCATGACCAGCGTGCCGGCTCCTTGGGCATAGGTCGTTCCTTTCTGGCTATTCGCCATACTGCTCGCGAACGATCTGGCGGGCTCGCTCCATGCGCTCTGCATCTTGCTGCGCCTGGATGCGATTGGCGTGCTCAATCCGGGCCAGGCGTTCATAGCCACGCTGGTAGACCTGCCGCCAGTGCTCACGATCTGCTTCCTCGTCGGGCTCTTCATTATCAGAAAGCCCGAACAGTTTCTTGAGAAACTCCATTACTTTTACCTCTGCTCAAAAGCCTCTCTCAAATCACCTACATCTACAGGTCCGAATAGTTCCTCGATCTTATCCTGGACATCGTTCTTGCTGATGAGCATCGGATCTTGCCCTTCCTCTTCCAGAGCCTGGGTCGCCTGGTCTATTCGCCAGATAATATCGGGAAGGTTCACGATTCCTCATCCTCCGTAGACAACACTTCTTCGTTGCCACACACCGAGCAGGTAGCAATGGTTATCCCATCCACCACTGTAACCACCTGCTCCGTGTCGTCATCGCAGATGAGGCACAACTCCAGGCAACGAGACACATCTTCGTCCATATCCATGTGTAATCCCTTTCACTATTCACTCACGCACTACACAACGTCGAATAGCCTGGCCAGGAGTATGCACCTGGCCACCACCCTCACAAGTGGCTGACCTCCACAGGCTGCTAATCAGGTTCAAATGCATCAAGATCGTCATCATTAGCGCCGCCAAAACCCACTTGCACGAGTTCGCGCTGCTCCTGCTGTGCTCCATTTGTTGACGTGGGGTGGGTACCATTGGCAGTGGTCACCATTGATACGCCACGCTGCGTCATCTCAAAGAAGTTCTTAGCATAGAGCAGCAGCGACTGATTCACTGAGATGTTCGTTTCCCGCTCGACCTGCTCCAGGTGTTGAAGGAGCGCCCCATCCAGGGGGATCGCCACCTCAACATAGCGGAACTTATCGTGGTTTTTACCCATAGCAGGCACCTCCCTTTAAGCGAATCGGGCCTTAATCTCACGCTGCAGGAAGTGTTGCGCCAGCTTAGCATAACCACGAGCATTCGCGTACTCAGGGCGCTCAATCACCATCAGACGGTTCTTGAAGAGTGGCTGCAGGTCAGTGCTAAAGTAGTAAGCGCCGCCGCCAATCAGCAACACCTTTGATACATCGCTCAGGACAACATCCCTTTTCAGGGAACTTGACCAGAGGCGTTTCAAGAACTTGGCGATCTCCTCACCGACGGCGCGAAGCTCGCGTTCGATGAGATCGCCCACTTCCACCACATCAGCCCCTGCATTGGCAACAGAGGGGACACGCAGATACTGCTGCCCGGACACGGAAAGCCGCAGCAGTTCCCGTGCATCAGCCATCGTGAGGGGATAATCGAAGCGCTGTTCAAACGCCTGGATGATTCGATCGCCAGCGGTCTCCACACCCAGATCTGCACTCTCACACTGATCATTGATAGGCAGCTGGCCCTTCACCAGGTAAGCATCAGTGGTCCGTCCGCCAATATCAACAATAGCAACTTTTTCTTGCGCACCTGGTACGCCATAGGCGATGTTCGCGCCAGCTGCTTCCATAATCGTTTTTCGCACATTGATGTGCGCTCGGCGCTCGATCCCATCCAGGGAAAAGATGTAATCGCCATCCAGGGCCATTTTCACCCGCTTGGCATTCGCGTCATTAAATGTCGCGATCGGCAGGTTCGTTACGACGTGTAGGCCATACTCAGGATCGCGAATGAGTGACCCTGAAGTGGCCAGCAGCAGGGCAACACTGGAATCGGACCAGTAACGCTCGACAATGCCGCGAGAAGTGAGCGCCGAAATGGGGGTCCCGCTGGGAGCCTGATTGATGGCGAGGTCACCCACATAATATTCAACGCGTTCTTGCGCCTGGTTGATGAAAGAGACAGTGTGGGAAGCCGGGCCTATCAGACCCACCAGGCTATTGGCAGAACCTGATCCACTCAGCCGTGCCTGCAGCGTTTCATGGCTACCACGCAGGATCGCGCTGGGCATCACCATGACCCGCTGCTCTCCTGCGATATGCGCGATGCCACACGTCTTTGAATTGCCGTAGTCATGGCCATAGCCATACTCATTGTAGTGCATGATTGCGTTCCTTCCTGGTACTATTCGGACGTGTCCGGGAAAGTTCGGACTGGTCCGGTACTCTTCATGAGTGCTACCTCATATGATAGTGACAATAAAAACGGTTCAGGTTGCTTCTCAGGCCAAACGAGCCACCATTTTGAGAAGCGAGAAACGTGCCGCGTTCAGTATACTGGTTCCGTACCCGTTCGGACTAGTCCGGTACTGATCACTACTGCTTGCGCATATTCATCTGCTGAACGAGGCGGCTGGCACAGGCCTGGTAGTCGCCATAGGAGAGGTGCATCGCCATCAAGGTCCGTTTGATGCTCTTCTCCTTCGCATATTTGCGCATGAATTCCAGCGCCTGCTCATTCGTAAATTCCTTGGGCTGGCGAGCTGTCCCCGGCACCTCTGGTACACCTTCGGTACCCTGTTCCACCGGCTCTACAACTGGTGTAAAGGTGTTTTCTAGCTCTCCTGTATTTCGCCCTGCTGCAGGTACACTTTCGGTGGTGCGAAAATCTTCCTCTATAACACGTGTCCTGCCAGTATTCAAGCGGGTTCCACCAGGTTCCATATCTGTACCAGGAGTGTACCGGCGCGCAGTTGGTACAGCGTGCAACATCCGGCCAGCAAGCTCTAAATCTTGCAAGGTCACATTGCCCGCAGCCATGCGGATAATGTCGCCCGTGAAGAAACCCATGTACCCATGACCAGGGGGCAACTGGCGAATCCCTTTCAGTTCATCCTTATCAAGCAACCGCATAGCTTGCGCCTGATTGGCTGGCAAGCGCAGCAGTGTTTGACTCTGGCAACCGTCACGAAAATCGATCGACGCACCAGGCAGTCGAAAGGCGTCTTTCGTGACGTACTGGCTGGCAAAAATGCCATTGATGCCAAACTTGTTGTACTGCGTGCCCAGATCGCGCATGAACAGCGCCAGATCCCGATAGAGTGCGCGGATCTCTGGATTCTCGGTGCGCTGCGCGCGGGCATAGAGATTGAGCACTTCATCGACGATAAAGACAATCGGGCGACCACTGAACCGCGTCTCTCTCCCATTCAGCCGGGCCTCAGCCTCTGCCTTGCCATGCTCCAGCACCTGGAGCACCTCCATATCGGTCTGCGCAGGAGGCAAGATGAACGCATGTGACAACGGCCTGATCTTTGCCGCAATCGACCGCTCAGGGTGCGTCAGGTGTGGATCGATGACATAGAACAACGCATCCATGAACGCCTCTTGCCCGGCCAGGTGCGCCATCAATGTGGACTTTCCTGATTTGGAGGCACCACCCAGAAACATGGTGCAATTGTTCTCCAGGTCGTCCTGCCAGGGCCTGAGCTCACCGGTCAAATCGCCCGTCATCTCGTCGCGTTCCAGTTCGTGACAGATCAGCACCTTCTTCTGACCAGGACCGATCAGGCCAGCCTGCATCGATTCGGCGAAGGTGGGAATATGAATACCTTTCCCGCTGGCAATCTGCTGCTGAGATGACGAACGTTCCTCGATCATTTCGGTGGAACGTGGCGCGTTATGAAAGGTCGTGAGCAACGGGTGTTCGCGCATCTGGCCAGTGTACTGCTGAATCAGTCCGGTCATCGGATCGCGATAGGCGAGGTTACCCTGCTCATCAAAGGGCAGTGTCATCATAATTTGCGTGGCCCGCGCGCTGCGCTCCTGTGCCTCTGCACGCATCTTTGCCGCCTCAGCCCGCATGCGCTCCACATCGGCATCAACGCGCTTGTCCTCGCGCGCGATCTCTGCGATAATCTCGTCAATTTCTGCCTGCATGCGCTTCTCGACCAGGCGGTCATACTTGTATGCCTTCCAGGCACGATAGAGCTTGCTGAGTAGCCAGAGACCCACCGCGCTGAGGACTGCCGGCAGGAACCACTTGAGCAGCAGCTGCATAAAGGCGCTGCTCGTATCCAGGAACTGATGCAGGTTCCCAAACATGGCGGTCAGCATGCCCACCAGGATCAGCAGGGAGCCAACAGCGAGGACGACATAGATCACCAGGGTCTTGAAGGTGTTCTGTACCCGGTCCATCTGCTGCGAAAGATCATCGCGCTTGCGATCGTAACGTGCCTGGCGCTCTGCCATCGGGTCGAGCGCATCCACTACCTCGACGCGCTGTATGCTTCGCCTTTCGTTTCCCATAGGTACCCCCTATTTCTGTAAGAGAGCGCGCACACCGCGCGACGCCAGCGTTACCACTTTCAACAGGACATAGCCAAGTACCAGGATCAACAGAATTTGCGTCAGGATATCCAGGTGGTTCGCCCACAGGCATGCCGTGACGAGTACCTGCAACGCCAGATTGGCCAGAAACACCAGGGACATGATCAGGACGGCCATGCCCATAATGATCATCGCTAGATAGAGCGCTAGGCGCACCAGCGCTTTTTGCAGATCCAGGGGGATCGCGAAGGTAATTTCCAGTTGCATCTCTGCCTGTCTCCTATCTCTCTTGCGTGTCTGGAGGCAGGCTGCTAAGATAGCCAAAGCCTCAGAACGCCTTATTCGTTCTTGGGGTTAGCTCCCTTTGCCCTGGTAGGTTCGCGTCTGGCCGGGGCGGGAGCGCTCAAACATTAATCCTCTTTCTGCTCCGGTTCGTCTTTCTGTTCTGGTTCTACAGGCCGAACCCCTTTGAGTGCTTGCAAATCAGACAGCTTGTAGTAGGTCCGTTTGAGCACTCCTAACTGATATGCCTGGAGACGATCACGAACGCTGCGATAAAAGGTATCTCGCGAAACTCCGAGAAACTTTGAAGCCTCAGCAGCTGTATAGTACGTCTCGCCATTCTCAGTCATTGGCATAGACATCGTACACCTCTCTAATAATCTGACAATCGCTTTCTATTTCTTGCAACCGTCAAATAGAGAGTACACTATCTGACACTTCCTGTCAAGTAGTTTATATACCAAATTTTTTAAAATTAACCAAATTCATAAGCTCAATCCATTAACAAATATACCATATTAACTCTTTTTAATGCCTTCTTGCTTATTTCATTTCTCTAATGGGATACTCGAAATATTGTTCACAATTGAGAATTTGGTTAATCTAGCGTATAGTAAAGCAAAGGACTGTCGCGCAAAGGAGCACACATGCCAGAGCCAAACGCCCCCAGAGGGCAAGTCAAACTAGCTGATGCCGTCGCCCACCTTCACCAGCGGGGCCTTTATGTCAGCAAAGGCATGATTTACAAGTATGTCGAGGCTGGACGGCTCAACCGATATGGACCTGAGAAGCGCAATCACAAGTACTATAGTCTTGCAGAGCTAGACCAGCTCGCTGACGAAGAGCTCGGCATAGGTCAGCGCCTCGACGCGAATTTTGCCAGGGCGTCTCTCGACGACCTAAAGGGCATCTATCGCGTGTCAGAGAAAATATTCAACACCCCCACTGTCTCACCGATCAGCGTCGAGCAAAAACGAACGTGGCTACTCAAAGAGCCACGCGGCCACTATGTTGTAAAGCGCACAACCGGCGAGATCCTCGCATGGTTACACATCACTCCTGTATCTGATGCCTTCCTCGCCGATTACATGGCGGGCAATAAAACAGGGACTCACCTCATAGCAGCCGATATTCGCCCGTTTACACCTGGCATTCCTGCAAACTGTATTGTGGTAAGCATTGCCAGCGATCCCGATTTAGAGAAGAAAGCCCGGCCACGCTGCATGAGCATTCTCCTGCATGGGGTCAGCCTGGATATCGCACTATGGGGCCTCCAGGGTATCATCATTTCCAGACTCTATGCCTGGAGCGAGACGAAATCAGGGATAGCGCTCTGCGCCCGAATGGGCATGCAGCAGTTTAACCCTCCATTTCGTGCCACAACCAAAGATGGGAAACCTGGTCCTTGGCGCTATAGTTTCTATCTCGACGTACTGAACAGCCCCAAACTCATGGTGAGAGGCTACCAGCGAGCGCTACATGAATGGCAGACATCAAATCCGCAATGGACGACAGAAGCTGAAGAGGATCTACCACCGGCGTGGGTACCAGGGAGCCCGAATCCGATCAAACAGCGCCAGCCCGGACCGTCGCAAGCCGCGCACCAGGTCAACCCGATCAAGCAGCGCCAGCCAGGGTCCGCAAGCAGTTCCACCCCGGACAGCACCTATGCATCACCAGAGGATCTGCCAGCAGGCACCGTTCACCTGCAAGACTTCCTGGCGGCTCACGGCTTGAAAGATCATCGGCGCAAGGTCCTGGGCTACCTTGAAGCCCCGCGCAACGGATTAAGGCATGAGGCCTTCAAAAAACCGAATCGAGATGAGCACGATCGTTATCTGACACCGGATCAGCAGGACCAGCTGCTCTCATGGCTGCAAGCCCATCACGCCGATCTTTTTCAGCCCTAATATAAACCTGGCGGCGCCGCTGACTCTCCGGCGCCGCCCACTACGCGCTCCAGCTCCAGATGGCCACGAACAGGGCCTCTCGTCGACTACTAGCGCTGTCGATGGCCGGTTCGTCCTCCTACGAGAATCCCGATGAGCAGGCACACCAGGCACAGCGAAACCACAAACCACAAATTCAGGTGCAGTGTGACATCCATCTACTCTTTCTCCCCTCTCTGTGCTAGTGAATCACCGGGCGCGCCAGCGAGACGCCACAAATCAGGCCAAGAATGAAGGCGAGCAGCAGCAGAATGATCGTTATTTCCATCGTCATCTCCATAAGTACATTTCTCCTTTAAGATGCGTTGCGCTCGGACCAGTAATCCTTGAGCGCCACTCCAGAACCGGAAGCACGCAGTTTGCGCAGCGCGTCCTGCTCAATCTGGCGCACACGCGTCACGCTGATACCGAGCTTGCCCGCGACCTGCGCCAGCGATCGGTTGTGATCCTGTCCGTCCAATCCGTAGCGCAGGACCAGAACTAGCCGCTCGCGCTCCGTCAGACAAGTAAAAGTCGCGTACAGATGGGCATTCAGCTGCTGGAGATACACGATCTCCTCAGCCGTCGGCTCCACATCAACCAGCGTCTCCATGGACACCATCTCCTCTTGTTCCAGGCTCAGTTCCCGCGGCCGGGAGAGCACCTGGATCAGGCGCTCTTGCATCCACCAGGTCGCATATGTCGAGAACCGGCCCTTGGCCGCATCAAATTTCTCTGCCGCTTTGATCAGCCCTATATTGGCTTCCTGGATCAGATCGAGCAGCTCGACGCCACGGCGCGCGTATTGCTTCGCCACACTCACGGCCAGGCGCAGATTCGCATTGATCAGTTGATCTCTCGCTCCCCGATCTCCAGCTGCAATCTGCTGCGCCAACGTCTGCTCCTCGCCGGCGGACAGGAGTGGGAATTGCGCGATATCTTGTAGGTATTGCTGGACGCTCTGGCTCTCCTGTTGGCCCTGTTCATGCCCCCTGATCATGATGCCCTCCTTAGCTTGCGCAACCGCGCTTCCTGATATTTCTGGACGTCACTACCATCTTTGCCACATAAGACGAGGCGGAAACGAGGCTGTGCAGGATGCGTCCAGATCTGATGGTCGCCTTTCCCCTGCCGCATCATGCATCCATGTGCCTGTAACACCGCTCGCATCTCCCGATTTTTGCGCATCCCTTCGCCCCTTTCTGCGACGCCGCCAACCTGAAGGTTGGAGCATTACATGCTATACTTGCTTGGTAGGTTTCCTGATAGTTTTGCGTTGCGTCCTTTACTATCAGTATGGGCCAATCGCGACGGCGTTTAAAGGACAAGCGTTCGCCATCATGCGGCCATCTTTTTTCGCGACGTGTTGTGCACTACGGCCATCACATGATGATGCTCTCCTGCCGCTTCAGAAGAGGATAGACGGCAGGGCAACACCACGAAGAGGGAAGCTATTTTGACATCTTGCGGCCAACCAGCGGCCAGTTCATGGCCGCTGCACGTACTACTGTTTTTACCCTTGAAAGAGGGCATCTCCAACCGTAGAATGGAAGAAGGCGACGGAGCGATGAGTGAGAAGTTGCCCAATGAGAAGTTAATCGCGGCCAGACTCAAGCAGTGCTGGAGTCAGCGAGACGCCTGCAACGCTTGTGGGGTGGGTGAGCGCTCCTACCGACGCTGGGAGGCTGGTGAGAGCGACCCCTCGTTAGCATCCCTCCGGCTGCTGATGGATGGGTTCAGACTTTCGGCCGACGAGCTGGGATATGGATACTTAGTGCGCATCCCGGAGGCCACCTCTTCCAACGACCAGATCGAGGAAGCAGGATTGCGAGCGCAACAAGAGATCCGCTCGCTCGTCACGCAGGAACCGTCGCTCTCACTGGTGCCAGGCCTCATGGGAAACCCAGAGCAGGCCGATTCTTTCCAGAGTATCACCTGGATCAGCGAATGGGTGGTGCGGATCCTCAGCCTGGTCAACCAGTGGCGAGGACAGGCCATCTTCTGTACTGAGTTGCAGAGGGTACTAGCTGTGGAGTTCCGCATGTTTGACAACCATCATCCTTCTTCATCGGACACGGTAGAAGCAACCCTGTCGCGGCGCCAGGCGCTGTTTGTGATCGCAGCTCTCCCCAAAGGGCTGCTCACCACGCTGGAGCGGAGCAGCCAGAAAGGGGGGCTTGTGCAGGAAGAATTTCTGCCGCAGTGTACGGCAAGCATCACCGCTTGCTGGTACCTGATGCAAGGGAGAGAATTTGCCGCAGTCGAGCGATCATTGTCCAATTACCTACCGTTGCTGACCTCTCTGGCTCAGCAATCTTCACCGTATCAAAAAGCCGCTGCCGCGCTCGCATCGCAGGGTCACTTCCTTATGGGCCACCTGGCAATGCATAAGCTGCAATATCAGGAGCGGGTCATGCATTGCAAACAAGCAGCTGATTACGGTGCTCTGGCAGGAGATCGTCTGCTCCAGGCGTCCGCGCTGGCAACACTCGGCGATGCCCTCCACCAGACGGGCCAACGCACCGCCATGCTGCACACCTATCAGCAGGCGGCACAGTATGTCGACGGAGTGCCAGCGGTGCTCAAGAGCAAAGTCCTGGGCGGGCTGGCCCATGCATATGCACAGCAGGGAAACACTCAGGAGGTCTTGCGCTGCCTCGATGAGGCCCGGGTGATCTTCTCAGCTGAGCCCGAAGAGGTACCACTCTTCCTGTCCATGGACTACGGACCTTTCCAGAGCATTCAGTACGAGGGGCAAACCTTCATGGATCTCGGAGACGCTAGCGGGAATCCGGACTATTATCACCAGGCAGGATCCGCCTTCGCGCAAGTCGCGCATCTCCCCTCAACCCTGGTTGTCCCTGAGCGGGTACGCATCGAAATTGTCAACCAACAAGCTCAGGCCGCCATCAAGATGGGTGATCTGCAGCAATTTCGCACACTGCTCGTCACCGGCGCGCAGGGGGCAAAAACGCTCGGCAGTGAGAAGCGGCGTCAGGAGGTTGTCGCGAACTGGAAGGCAGCGCGCAAAGTCTGGCCACACGAGGCCCTCGTGATGGAGCTGGCGGATCTGTTACTGGAGTGAAGCGGCAGTCAGCACAAAAAAGCGCAACAAACAGGGGACGGTGTTACAACACCGTCCCCTTGCCTATAAGAAGCCCCGCTATCCTCTCAACTGCCGTCGAAGTTCCGCGAGCAATCGCACCGATAACTCGTTCCCATCATCCCCCACTAAAACCACCACCCGGCGAGGCTGCCGGCGGTGACGCCAGAAGAAATGATCCCCGCGCGAGCGGACCAGATGAAACCCTGCTCGTCTCAGCAGTTTCTTTGCTGTACGGTTCGTCATCAGGCCACTCTCCCTCGTCCATGCCAAAACCGGCCCGGATCGCGCAAGAAGAGGACAGTAGCCACCATCGCCGTACTCTCGACGATGGCCACGCAGACCACCACAAGCAGCGAGGCGTGCGCAACCAGGTAGAACACGGCCAATAGAGACGCGACCAGTTCGGTTATCAGCTGCACCGCGCACAAGGCTTTCAGCTGAGAGCCCGACCGACGATGCTGTTGACGACGCCGCTGGTTGAAATGTTCGTACCCGTAGTAGTCATGCAGATCCTCGAACTTCAGCAGGTAGAGCTTAATCTGGTCCAGGACCTGCTCGTTGTGGCCAGCATACATGGCGATGCAGGCCGCCAGTATGGGGTAGAGCCCAACATAGCCACTCAAGTTCATCTGAAAGCTGACAAAGCCGAACGCCCCTACCAGCCCGACGAGCAGCGACCAGATCTGGTCGCGCGCCTTCATCCGGTCCTGTTTCTCGTTTTGCAACGCTTCGTACTCAGAAATGGCCAGATCCTGCCGAAACTCACTCATCATCGGCTCCTTCCTGATCCAGATTGACCATCTCGCATGGTTCAGGCGCCATCTGGCAGGCCTGGTGGTCGTAGTGATAGACATCAACGAACGCAGCGCCTGGCAACATGCGCAGGATCTGCCTTGCCATACGGCGCGTCCCCTCGATTGCTTGTGTCGAGGTGGTACCATTCAGCTGGTCGCCGTCGGCATCGCGCACAATGAGTGCATAACGTATCGGCTTGCTTCCTTTTCCCATGATTACAATTCCTTCCAGGCATCTTGGACTTCCCGCCATTCTCGTCGGCTCCTCACCGCAAGCTGGAGATGGTGACGCAGCGTGACCTCCACGCGAAAGCCTTGATCCTCGTTGGGCGTCTGCGCCCTTCTCAGTTCAGCCTTGACGCGGCTATCCTGCATAATCTCAGCCAGTAGCTTTTCAGCAGCTTCTCGTTTCACGGTCAGTACCCCCTCCAATAGTTTTTAAAGTTCCCCCACTGGCGCAAGTCAGCCAGGGTAGTTTTCAGCACCCCGCGCAGCACGACCTCGGCGCGATAGCCGTCTTCATCCGGCTGATCACCAGGTGGAGGCATCACTGATGCCTCCAGCCGCTCATCCCTCTTCGCTTCTTCAATCAACCGCAACGCCTGCTCGCGTGTCATCGCTTCTTCCCTCGATCTTCCACCGCCTGCAGGGCCTGCAGCTGCTCTTCTTCCTCAAGGGCAGCTGCCTGCTCTGCTGCGATTTCGGCATGGATGGACGCAGGATCGACGCCAAAGTGTTGTTTCATGCAATCATCACAGATTCCGTGGCTACCAGTGGTAGAGGTACCACACCAAGCACAATTCATAGTGATCTCCTCATCCCTGAAAAGAAAAAAGGCAATAGAATACTCAGGAACGCATTACAGGAACTGTGTTGTGGGGAGCTGCGGCCACTGCTTTGCATGCTATAATCGAAGCTGCAAAGCAGCGGCTTCGCTCTTTGTTGGGTTGGCGCCGGTCAACCATTGCAACCGGGGGACCGGCGCCGCTGCACTACATCAACGAACGCCTACACGCCGAACGCTCTCAATGAAATTCACCTCGCGAATGCGCGCGACCGTACCTTGTACGACCAGCGCGATCAACTGCCAGAAGCGCTCTTTGTCGAGGTCTGCGCGCACTGCCGGCATCGTCTCCTCCAGGTCAAAGAACATCACCAGGATCTCGATCAGCCGGCGTGCTTCCTTCTCATCGCGCAGCCGAACTGGAACCGCCAGGCCCGTAGCCAGGTGCGTTACCCGGTACACATCCGGGGCCTTGGTGTCCGGGTGGTAGGCAAGGCCAGTATCGAGCGCAACATTCGCTTGAACTGAGAGAGAGACTTCTTGCCCCTCGTCGAGGGCCTGGATTAGGATTTCACGCTGCTCATACACGGCGATGGCTGAATTACTCATCACGTTGTTTCTCCTTTTTGCTCGATCGCGGGGCTGCTTTCGCTCGCAAGCCCAACTATTCACAGACTGCTCTGCCCAACGTGGCAGGGTACTCCTGCCACTCTCGCCCATCCAACTGCTTATTTCTGCCCGGAAAACGGCTAGCACCCTGCTTGTAGTAGAAAGCCACGCCAGCGTCCTGGCACTGGTCCCGCAAGGATCGCGCCCAGTCCAGATCCATGGGGCGATAATGTGGTCCGCTTTCGCCGCCTGCAATCACCCAGTCTATACGTTGGTCAATAGGACGCCCAGAGAACAGTAAGTCAATAGGTCCTAATAGCGGCTCGCAGGACAAAAAGCGGATCACCGCCCGGGTATTGCGCAAGTAGGGCAGGCGCTCATCGGCTGCGCGCTGATTCTCGACAGAGGTGCCTAACCAGACATTGGGAAGCGGGGTGAGCACGGACCCATCCCAGCCAGGGCGCTGGCCAGCGAATACTGGGGAGTGCGCTTCGCACCACCGCATCATGCGCTCTGGGCGTTTCGTCAACACCTGGTAGATGTGCTGGCTGGCCAGCGCCATAACGCTGAACACTTTTTCAATATAGTCATCTGGTACTTGCTCATGAAACAGATCACTCATCGAATTCACAAAAATCATCTGAGGTTTTTTCCAGTGCAGTGGTGCCTGGAGCCGCTCAGGGCGTAGCACCACATTTTCTGCCGCATTCACGGCCGTCCAGGGCTTGCTACTCCATCCATAGCGCAAAGACAGCGCCTCTGCATAGCAGTTGCGGCAGCCATCTGACTTATGGCTACAGCCTGTCACGGGATTCCAGGTTTTATTTGTCCAGCCAATCGTGGTATCACCCACTTGTATCAATCCTTTCTGCGTAGCTACACACTCAGCTGCCGGGCTCTTATTCAACGTCGTGCCGATCGCTCGTATAGCGCGGGGTAAATCCGTTCGGATGCCGTCGCTCCAGTTTGGCGATATTGGCAGCCATGACTTCTTCAAACGTCAAGCCAAGCGTTGACAACAAGACGGAGAAGTACCAGAGGACATCCCCTAGCTCCTCCTGGAGCTTCGCCACATCCAGCGGCTTGCCAGTGCGGTTATAGAGATGCTTCTTCAGCATGTCAATGGCTTCGCCCATTTCCCCAGCCAAGCCGAGCCCACAGAGTCCTAGCCTTTCTTCAAAGGTGAGATCAGGATAAACGGTTCTCAGAGCCTGCTCCTGATACTCCCTCGGGGCCATGCCTCCTCTGTTTGCCGTCTGATCGCGCTGGCTTGCCAGGAGGGAGAGATGCCGCTCAATCAGGGTAACCGGGCAGAGATCATCATGCCTCTCTTGTTCCCCTTCCCACACCAGGTCGTCGCAGGGGACCTCTTCGCCGATCGCGTTAACCAGCACGTTCTCTTTCCCACAGAAAGGGCAGCGGCCGTAAATGTTGGCTGCCCTCACATCGCGCAGCAGCGCATGCAGTTTGGCATCAGACAGCGAACGGATAAACACGCCTGCCAGTACCTCACTATCAATGTTCATGTTTCAGTCCCTTCCTGCTGGCTGCGAAAACGGATGATCAGCAAGTTCGCCATCACGCCGTACCAGCGCCGCTTTGCGAGGCTCGCTTGGAGTGGCAAGAGGGGATAATCCGGTGCGTGCCTCCATCACATTCGCGATCCGCTCCAAGGCCCCAGCGATGCGGCAGAGGGCGTAGACACCAGCCGCTCTCGATTCACGGTCGCTCTGGTATTCAACTTCCTCATAGGTTTGCAGCGCCTGATTCATCACGTTGCCCAGAACTTCTTCTATCTGTTGGCTCATCGTTGCATCCTTTCTACTGCTTGCGGGCCGACTCTGCCAGCGGCCCGCTCCTTTTTTGTGAACGCGCTACGGGGACTACCACCAGTGGGGCACTGGCTACTCATCGAAAAGCTCTACTGCTCGCTGGACATTGCGATGATAGCGCTTCCACCCCTCACCTAGCTCTGGACGCTCATGCGCCTGCACAGCATTGGTGAGCAATTCCATTTGCAGCTCCTCCGGCGTGAAGATTTGGCGCAACTCCTCTGGCGTGTACTGGTCCAGCGTCTTCTTCTTCGGGCTATCGCTCATGCTTTCCCCCGGTTCCTTGGCCTGCTCACCCTCGCGCCAGAGATCGCCTCTTGTAGCCGAAGCACACACTGCTCTTCTTCAATGGTGTAGGTTGGATGAGCATTGATGTGATCCAGTTCAGCCTGCGCCTCCTCCAGCAGGCTTTCCATAGTGCTGACAGCCACAACGAGCCGTTCAGCCGTATCAGGAACATTGCTTTGCGACATAGATGGTCCCTTTCGATCCATCGCTATTCCACGCACTACAAGGCCAATCGTTGAGAGCCTGGCCGGGAGTTGCACCCGGCGCTGCTCCACCTGGAGCGGCTGACCTGCAGCAGGCTAGGCGATATCATCGCCGTTGCAATGAGGGCAAGAACACCTGTTATCGTGATAGTTACTGCCGTTTGGAGCATGGTGCGCTTTGAAGGGCATCACAGGGCTGTCTGGATCATCGAAAAACTGAATCGGGCGCTGGCCAGCTGGTGACTGCTCTTGCTCCTGGGGCATGTCATAGTGCGTAGCATGCTCAACACAGTGATACACCACCAGCTTTCCACCAGGCGCGGTTCTGCTACTGGCTTCCAGCTTATGCGTTGCCAGCTTGCGGCACCTGCAGCAAAGGTGTTTACCGGTTCTTGAAAGCTTCGCCATCGATCTATCCTTCCTTGAGCTCCCTGAGTAAAAAATCCTGAATAATACCATCAGCCATGATTTGCGGCACTGGAATGTCAGCGTGGATCTCTTCGCCAGTCCACTTGTCTGGCCAGGTATTGGCCTCAATCAACTCCAGGATGCGCTGGTGCTCTTTTTCATTAATGAGGTCGATGCAGGGCCTGCCCAGTGTGCGCGCTGTCGCGTTGACTTCTTCCTGGAGGCTGAGCACTTCCGCCAGCCCAGCGCGCCGGGCCTCCATGTGCAGCGGACCCATGCGCATAGGATTAGCTGAAAGAGATCCATCCTTCTTGCGCTCGCCGTTCTTGCGCAGGCGATTCGCTGGTCTGATCAGCTCTCGATACAACGGGCGCAGCCGCTTGAGCGGCGCTAGATACTTCCATTGCGGGATCTTGAGCACCGTCTCCAGGGCAACATCTTTGGAGGCGAGGTTACAGCCCACGCAGCCAGTCCGGGCGTTAATCTCCTCTTTCTCATCGCCGCCATAGACCTCTGCTATCACGCTGGTGGGGAACCCCTCCCCTGGCGCGTGGAAGGTCAACCAATCCCACACATGGCATACCCGCCAGTGCAGGCAGGGCGCCAACACATCGGCAATTGAGGCTGGTGTCATCTCCTGGAACCAGCCCTGGCCACACTCAGCCCCGTCGCGGCTACACGAGGTGACGATGCGCTGATCACGAGCCGCGCTCTCACCCAGACGCACACCGGTCAGCATCAAAAATTTCTCACCGTGCAGGGCGCGCAGATCGGCCAGAGCCCTTTCCATCGGCTCTACCTTCAGCTGGGGGGTACACCAGCGAAAGCGATTCTTGGGAGGTGGAACGCCGCGGCCAAACATATAGACAAAGAAGCGATCGTCGAGGGCAGGTAGCACGATCTGTGTTTTGATGCCACGCTGCCGTAACGTCTCCAGTACCTGGAGCGCCGCATTTTGTAGTGGCGGTAGTTCCATCCTGGTGTCTGCATACAACACCGTCAGACTTTCCGGCGCCTGGAGCTGGCCAGAGGCAAGAAGATACGCGACCAGGGTCACCACTAACGTGCTGTCCTTGCCGCCACTGTAGGCAATCGCCCAGTGACGATAGGCCGGGCCGTAGAGCCGCAAGCTTTCCAGGGTGAGCGCCATGGAACGCTCCATGGTCAGGCGCTCCGATTCGAACAGGCTTGTTTGCCTCATACCTCCACCTCCAGCCACAAGTGGAGTTGTTCTGGCTTTGCTAAATGGGCTGGCACGTTGATGGGCAACCATCGCCCATCTTCGCAAATATGTCTGTAGACCTCAGGCCAGCTCTCGCGAGGGTAGGGGCTATGCGTGAGAAACCAGGTGACGTCAAACTCTTGTTTGGATGTGTCTAAATGTCTGTGCTCTTCACAAACGAAGCGCTCCCAGTCGTTGGTGAGCGAGAGGAGCATGGTGGGCCAGCAGGAGCTCGCGCCACACACACAGCAGCGCGCATGCTCCCATCGCTCATCTTCTTGCCTCTCCCATTCAGCGAGAAATGCATCAATCGCTGCAGACACAGGGGCCGCTGCGGGCGCCGACGACATCGGTAAAACTTTCGCTCGCCGAGTCATTGTGCTATACTGCCTTTCAAGTTGGGGACATTTTCGTAGGTCTTGAGAGCCATGTGAACATGCCCCGGATTCGGCCGGGTGCGCTCCTAACACACCCGGCCGTGCTCTTAAAAAGGTTGATCATCCAAGTCATCATCCAGATCAGAGCTGCGCAACATCACCCCATCAAAGGGAGTAGGTTCATAGCCCTGGCTGCGCTCGCTCTCAAGCGCTTCCAGCATCCACCCCAAAAGCGTTTTGACGAAGGCCGGAATCTCATCGGCGCACACATTGATGCGAGAAGGCCACTTCTCGTCAACATTCATCTGCTCGACCTGGATCCCGTCTTCTCTCTGGTTAATAATGTGGTACCTGCTGCTCCCGTAGGTTCGGGACGAGACATAGACTCTGGATCCGTCTGGCTCCAACACGCTCAGATCCGTCTGCATCAGTTGGGCAATGGCTTTCACCTGCCAGTCTTGCAGCATCCAGGGTTCCTGGAGCCCAAATCGTTCGATCTGCCGGCGCAGCTCCTCCACCTCTGCCTCCTGGGTCCCTCGCCCATTTTGCCATTCGCTCATCCACACACTCGCTTTCTTGCGACTACTGGCGGCCGGGAGTGAGCCCAGCCGCGCTGCTACTTGCTAACAATTTCTACAAACGCCGTGGTAACAGATTGCACCGCATTTGCCACAGTGGCTGTAGTCTTCAGCCGTTGTCGGGGCAATACCGAATGCCTGACTAAGCGTTTCAGCATTTCTGACAGCCTCTTCGATAGAGGCACAATTCTCCGGCCGCATCTCATGAATTCTTTGACTCACCGCGTCAGCCAGCTGATCATACTTGCTTTTCCTCATGACTGATCCTTTCCGGTGACCAGGCTCACACCCGGCCACGCTGCTGCTAGCTCACTTGCTTTGCTACTTCAGGGGTAAGATCTCTGAGCAGAAGAGGATTGTGATAGCTGGGTTGATATCCCGCGTCGAAAAGGATGTTAGCGGCATCGATCACGTGGTCTGCATCCTCGCCCGTCACTGGTACCCCAGCACTGATCCTCTCGTAGAGCTGATCATACTCAGCGATAATAGCCGTGAAATCAACGATCATATCTCACCTCTCACGGAGCGACCGGGAACGAAGCCCGGCCGCGCTGTCAATCTACTTCAGCAGGCTAAACCCGCTACCACGACGGCGATGCTCGTAATTCGCCTCGACCAGGCGCTTTGACCTGCGCGCCGGTTTCGCTGGCGTCGTCTCAGCGATCAGCTTTTCACGCTCCAGCTCATAACAAATGCAATCAGGCTGGCCACAGACGGGGAAGTCTACCGTGTGCGTGATTTCATCCTGCATCACGACTGGTATCCGGCCAGCTGGCAGTGGGAAAGAGAGTCCTTTGGCGTCCATACGCTTGCGGAATGCTTCTTGCATGGTTGTTCACGTCTCCTAACCGTGAAAATAGGGCGGGCCGCCGGCGGCAACCCACCCAGCTGCACTACTACCGAAGGAATGAGAAGGGGCGGCTCGATGTTGCCTTGGGGAGTTGATCGACGGGGACCGGCTTGGCATTGACGATCCGGTTGTAAGTCCTATCGTCAACCTCTTGACCGTTCGCAATGATGTGGTACTGCCGGTCAGTCCGGCGTGTCGGCACTTTGCCAGTGCCGATCTGGGATGAGGTCTTGAGAGCCATTTGTTGAAAATCCCTTTCATCTAAACATTTCCACGTACCACGCTCGGTACATTTCTATTTTACCTGATATTAAGCCAATTGTCAAGGAATTTTAGGCCGGATATTGACAATTCAGGAAAAAAGGCTTAATATTAGGATGTCAAGCGACCGCCATAACCAAACGGAAAGGATACAAAGGAGATGGACACCAAAGAGAAGTACACGGTGGAGGAAATTTTCGAGGATCTGCCTTGCACTCTAGTAGAGCTAGGAGATAAAGCAGGGCTAAATGAGGTAACCATTGCTCGAATTCGCGATGGGAAACCCACGAGAAGAAGCAGTGTAAATAGACTAATGCTCGCCCTAACTGACATCTACAAACGCCCACTTTCGCTACACAATGTGACTGGAATCAATGTTCAGCGTAACTTACGTGAGGAACGAAAACAGGCAAGGCAGGAGGGGAAAGCAGGGCAAGCTGCGTAGCCTCTGGCCTGCCTGCCGGCGACATTCCGACCAAGAATCAACCTCACAGACAGGCCATCAGGCTTCTAGCCTCAATTATACACGACATGTAACAGGAAAGGATGGATTCATGGCTGCAGAAGCAAAGCAGCAGCCGGCGCTCTACCCACTGCGCGGCGTAGCGGCGACGATCGCTGAACAACTCAATGAGACAGAGGAGCATGCGCGTAAGCAGATCGCGCGCATTTGCTGGGCGCTGGGTGACGACCAGGCCCGTCAGCTGCTCAATCGCACTTTTGAGATTGAGGCAGAGGGCGGACGATACATCAAGGACGGCTCCAGGCGAAAAACGCCAGGGGGCGTCTTTTTTGACCTGGCATACAGCGAGGGCAAGCCCCTAGAGGGCAAGAAGCTGTACCGGCCAGTCTACAAGAAGCCCGCTAGCACAAAGCAGCCCGCGCCAGCGCTCCCAACTTTCGTATGGGAGGATCGTGGCGCTATGATCGAGGAACTCAAACAACAGAAGGGAATTGCAAGCACCGTGAAAATTACACTCGTCGGGAAAATGGGCAAATGGCAGAACAAAGGCCAATTCATCGCCGCCGTTATGCAGAGCACAAAAGTACCAGCGCTGCCCAAAGGCATCCCCACACCGCCAGCCACGAACACTCCCTACGTGCTTTTTATTGGCGCAAAGCAATGGCGAAACATCGAGGCAGCCGCCAGCGACCAGGACGATAGTCTGATTATTGAGGGCTACCCTCAGATCGACACCCGGACCGGCGCAATTAACGTTTTCGTCACCAATGCCACGAGCAAGAAGCTGCAAGCAGCAAAGCCCAGGAAGGACAGCTAGCCGCGTCACGCAGGGAGAGAGAGACGCATGAAATTACCGGAATATCAAGGTGAGCCGCTGTCTGTCTACAGCCGCATCACCCAGAAAGACGCACCGGCCCACCTATGGCACTACACCTATAAGCAAACGCCGCTCCCAGGAAGCCTCGATACCATCGACCAGCTTACAGCGATGGGATACGAGCAGATTCCAGGGAAGGATGACAAAGAGCGTGGTCTCTACCTCGCCTGTTTGTTCACGCAGCTGCACGATGTCATCGTCACTCAGGACGGCGAAAAGCTCACCCATTGGGCATCATCAGAAAGCCTGGCCTTCGTGAAGCGACATCCGGTGCTGCTCTGCTTCTCATTGGAAGACACGCCATACCCCGATACTAAGCACATTCAGATGCTGCAGTTCTTGCCACTGCCACGCCACGGCGAATACGCTGTGGTCGACAAGGTTCTGTACAGCATGCACGACTTGACGGAGGGAACGGCAAAGGAGAAGTTAGGCATCGCCATCAAGGATCTCGCCGGGGAGAGCCAATATCACACCCATACCACAACCCACCAGATCTGCGCCTCCGAGCTGCACTACCAGGCCATGCGCACCTCGCTGTATTCAGACATGTTCTCCGGGCGCAGGAAGGAGCGCCAAGAGGCCAAGCAGCAACTCGACCTACTAGACAAGGCCCATCATGAAGTTGTGATCTTACGCCAGTCCTGGCTCCGTCACGACTGGCTGCACCAGTGGCAGGAGGTCAGAACATTGGCGCAAAAACTCGCGTCCGAGTATGACGACCATCATAGGGCTCACCAGCCACCCGCAAGGATGGCTCCCATTCCCTCATCCCATAAAACCATGCTCCCCAGCAACAACGCCTACCGAGGCATCGAGGAAAGCTTTGGCCCGGCTCTGATCAAGCGCTCCCTCTGGGAGGACCGGGCATCAGAGCACCACATAGCAACGCCAAACGGCTCATTGCTGAAAGTCAAAGGGCAAGAGGATTTTGAGCGGAAAGCACTCACCCAATACATCAACGACATGATTGGCGTGGAGGGGCTCAAGCATACCCTGATCCTCCTGGAAACCCTCTTTACCCAAACCGGGGGCCGGGATCGCCGCGACGATGCCCATATTTCGCTGCGCCAGCTGCTGATCAGAATGGGCTACAGCGAAACCCAGGCCGATGACTTCAACGAACGTAAGAAGCTGGCGCACACGATCCTCTACCTGGCACGAACATGGGTCACATCAATGGAAACCAGATATGAAGAGGAGATTGGCCCCCGTGGCGGCCGACGCGGGGGAGGTAAACGCCGGCGCGGGGTCGATTGGACGCCCCTCCTGGTGATTGAGAAAATGCGGGCCAGCGCGGATGGAGGGTTAGATGTCCCTGATGAGGTCAAATTCCACCTGGGCGAGGATTTCTACAACAGTATGTTTGGCCCTGGCCAGCAATTCTTCTACTTGCCAACCCTCGCTGTACTCCATTACCACGCCCAAAAAGAGCAGCAGGAGCTGTGCCTTTCGTTCTATCTCACCAACATGATCTTCGTGAGCAAACGCTTCACCATCCATTTTCGCGAGATGGCCATACAAAGCGGCTTGATGAGCGAAGAGGAGATAGAGCGCGATAACCAGCGAATACGTAGTGCGCTGCGCATTGTCTATGCTTTAGAACATCTAGAGCGGGATGGACTCATCAAAAGGGGACCACACGAGACATTTGATATGGTGCTCGCTGCTGAATGGTACACCCAAAAATGCGACGAGAGGGACCTATCGCCAGTCACCCTGCAGCGCATCAAAAGGCAATATGCCTACCTGCAGGGAAACAGTCCACAAGAACTGAATGAGCGGCGGCGCAAAGCGCTCCAGCGTCTCCTACGAGAAGTCGAGGGAGACGCGTTACTCTTCAGCCCGGGACCCCTTACCGTCAAAGACGTGGAGCGCCGGGAACAGCAGCGTGATCAGGCCATTGCCCGCAATCAACGACTAATAGAAGCTCGCGCAGCAAAAAAAGAAACCATTGTGGATGCGAGCCCTCCGCAAGAAACAAACAACATCCCAGGTCACGGACGAGAATAAAGGAAGAAAGGAATATTAGTGTGCTTTCTACACACCCCAGGTCACGGTCGAAAATACCCCAGGTCACGGTCGAAAATCGCGCCG
>JAFMRP010000396.1 GCA_017354095.1 Ktedonobacteraceae bacterium | reverse complement strand
TCACTCCGACCTGGAAGTCGATGGATAAACCACGCCGGGCCGCTTTATTGCGAGCACGTGTGATCTGCTTTGGCCCGGGATCAATGCCACATACCCGGCCTGTTGCCCCAACACGCGTGCGTGCTTCCAGCGCCAGTGTTCCGGTTCCGCACCCCACATCCAGTACCGCTTCTCCAGCGTGCAACTGGGCCAGTTCAACAGCCATCTGCTGAATCTCCCGCCACTTGCCACGCAGCATGAAGTTGCCCCACCACAACATCAGATCATAGCGCCAGCCCCAGTCGAGGACATGCCCTCGCGTCGAACCTGCCAGCGCTTTGCCCGCTCCCCCGGGCTGGTGATGCGCGAACGAATGCATAAAGTCGCTCCTTTCGGCGAAATCCTTTTAACCACTAAACTTTTTGTCTAGAGCCATCTCATACATGCTAACTTACGCAGGGGTGCAGGGGCACCAGCCCCTGCCGGGGCCTGGGGTGTCCCCAGAACCCCCCTTTTCTTCTTTTACGAGCCGCCATAGGTGGCGAGAAGAATGACAAGTCAACTGGTAAACAGGTCGACAGCACCTTGTAGAAACTCGTACCAGCTGCTACAATGAATGTACCTGATACGTATGAGATAAACAAGTACACAAAATTCTCTGACTTAGTCAAAAAAACCATACTATTGCGGAGGCTCAAAGCATGAAAATACAGCAAAAGGCGAAAGTATGTCCGGTCGATGTAACACTTTCAACCGTCGGAGGAAAATGGAAGCCACTGATTGTCTATTATCTCCTCAGCGGCACCAAACGCTTCGGTGAACTACGACGACTCATCCCCGGCGCCACCCAGCAAATGCTCACCATGCAATTGCGAGAGCTAGAGCAGGCCAGGGTGCTCGACCGCAAGGTTTACCCCCAGGTGCCTCCAAAGGTCGAGTATTCGCTGACTGATCTGGGACGAAGCTTGGAGCCGCTACTCTATCAGATGGCTGCCTGGGGAGAATGGTACTGCGATCAGACCAATAGAGAGCACGAGCAAGTCAGCGATAAGGCGGAAGAACTCATATCCCTGCACATCTAAAACCCCGCCCCACTCTATCTATACGGATTTATCGATAAAGATAAAATAAAACCCGAAAATCCTTGAAAAATACGCAAGGTAATGCTATACTCTTAATAGTAATCTATTGCTTGCGTAGTGGTCCCTTCTTACTGCTTTCATCCAGCTTGAGAGGTGTCTATGCTCGAAGTAATAGCCCATAATCCGCTTCTTCGCCCATCAGGCCCGCACAACGCCATCTCCCACTTTTATCATAACGCATCTCAATCTTTCAATAGAAACGCTCATCTCCCGGTGGCCATTCATCATCGTCAACCAGAAAACACCGCTCATTCTGTGAAGGTACTACCTTGCCGACCCCCTGGGCCGAAGGCCAGCCGCGCCAGACTCCTTACAGACCACCTGACGAACGCAGTTCGTAGCTGCGTCAGATTCCTTCCAGACGGCCTGGGCGAAGCCAGGCGCGCCAGCGCCGTTGGCCGTCTGGACAAGAGGGTCAGCGTTGGTGGTCTGGACAAGAGGCCCGGCGTTGGGGGTCGGAATATAAAACTGGTGAAGCTTTGTGAAGCTTCGGTGAAGCTTTTACCACCTCTGAATCGGCCTGGGAAGCGGATTGTGAAGCTTGTGAAGGGTGTGAAGCTTTTTTGCAGCGGTTTTCAAAAAATGACGAGTCTCCCTTGTCCCGGCACAAAACGCTCCTCAACCCGCCTCAGAAGCGGCTGTGTAGCTTGTGTAGGATTGGTGTAGGATCTGTGTAGCATTGTGTACCGATTTTCATAGTTCATGATTCCAGTAGCAGGGGTCAAGGGGACTGCCGTCCCCTTGCGGGGCGCGGGGTGCTACCTCTCCGACTCCCTGACCGCGGTAGCGGTAGGCGCGCCAGACTCCTTACAGACGGCCTGAGCGAAGCCAGGCGCGCCAGATTCCTTACAGGCCCCCTGACGAACGCAGTTCGTAGCTGCGTCAGCAGCGTTGGGGGCCTGGACAAGAGGCCCGCCGTTGGCCGTCTGGACAAGAGGCCCGCCGTTGGGAGTCGGAATAAGAGCACAGGGGCCCCGCCTCTTCCCTTCTCTACCGCCGCAGGCGGTAGAGAAAAGAAAAGTTCTGAGCTGTTCCTGCCAGATAGTGTGATCTGACCGCTGTTGTGATATGATGATGGGGTACGCCTGAAAGCAGATAGATCGCGTGCGCGTATCCCTGGAAGCTCTATTTTTGACCTCTCGTCATATCACTACGAGGTCTTACATATGCTATGTTCTTACAAATCTTTTCTAGAAGCGCATCTCTCTATTTTCCAGCCGTAAAGAAAAATGAACGTTTGTATATATCCTAGGAAGAAGCGGGTAGAACTGGAGTCGGAGTTAAAAGGCAAGCAACGTGCTGGTGCGCTCTATATATTGAGGAGGAAGCTATGGAACTCTCGCTGCAATTGGATACACTAGGGCTGGTGGAGATGCAGTACCTGCGTGGCCGGGAACGATACCGCGACTGGCCCCAATTTCAGCTCTTCGCGGCCTCGCGTCAGGCCCACATCTTTGCCTACATGCCACGCGAAGTGGCCGAGCAGCTACATCAACAGATCCTGGTCATCGAAGCCGCTGTTGGCATGGACACTGAAAATGAAGAGGAGGACGAGGATACCCCGCTCAATGGCGAAGAGCCGGAACGCGAGGAGAGCACCAAACCTGCCGAGCGCGATACCAGTGCATTCTCCCCCGCCCTGGCCCAGGCACTCAAACAGCTCAATGAACTGGCACGCCAGCGCCTCGGCGAGTCCGGTTCCAGCAGCCCGTCAAGTGGTGCCCTGGATGACGTGGAAGCTGAAGCGGAAGACGCCCTGGAACAACTCCAGGAAGCGTTCACACAAATGATGGAAGTGGTGCGCGAACTGGCCGAGGAGATGTCGACCGATGCGCTAAAGATTACCGGGCGCCTCAAATGTGCCCGTACCGATATCAAATTCGTGCCGCGCCCCGCCGAGAGCGATGAAGATGACGAAGATGAAGAGGGCGGTGAGGGCATCGAGAGACAGGTGCTCAACATCTCTCCCGAAGACGGCCTGATCAATATTGAAGTCGAACTGGTCATGGTGCTGCAAATCTTTGAGGAAGGTCGAGCCAGGCAGGATGATCCTCCGGCAATCGAGCTACAACTCGACGTGGATGATTTTGAACGCCTGCACGAAACGCTCGACTATGCCCTGGACCGCGAGCGGCGCAGCCGGCGCCGCAGCAGCAAATAGCCCATCGCTCGTTCAGGGGCGACCGGTTGCCCGCCTTTCGCCCCTGATAATACCATCGTTCAATCTCCCTGTTCTGTATGCACAGTAGAAAGGCGGACATGTTTATGCCCATCGTACACCAGGAATTCGATCCCCGTAATAATGTTCTCTCCTACTATACCTACGATGTTCTGACGAAACTCTTGCACGAGCTGGTTGAGGCTCACCCACAGCTGGCGAACATCGAATCCATCGGCCAAAGCCTGGAAGGTCGCGAGATCTGGCTGGTGACCCTCACCAACAAAGACACCGGCTCTGCCCTGGAGAAGCCCGCCTACTGGATCGATGGTAACACCCATGCCGGCGAGGTGACCGGCTCGACCGTTGTCCTCTACACCATCTGGTCCTACCTGACCGGCTACGGACAGGACAAAACCATTACGCGCCTGCTGGACCGCTCTACGTTTTATTTGCTCCCTCGCCTGAGCGTTGATGGCGCCGAACGCTATCTCACTACCCCCTATATGCTGCGCAGTAGCACCCGCCCCTATCCCTATGAAGATGAACGCGACGGCCTCTATCCTGAGGATATTGATGGCGATGGCCAGATCCTCACGATGCGTATCAAAGATCCCAATGGGCCCTGGAAGTGCTCTGAAAAAGATTCTCGTATCATGCGCCGCCGCGAGCTCGATGAGGAGGATGGGGAGTACTATACTGTGCTCACCGAAGGACTGATCCGCAACTATGACGGCTTCACCATTCCTGTCGCCCCCCGGCGTGAGGGTCTGGATATCAATCGTAACTACCCCTTTGAATGGGCACCCGAAGGTGTGCAGTCTGGCTCAGGCCCCTATCCACTCTCAGAGCCCGAAACGCGTGCTGAGGCCGAGTTCTGGCGTACCCATCCCAACATTAACGGCTTTGTGACCTATCACACGACCTCGGGCGTCTTGTTGCGCTCCTATAGCACCAAGCCCGATGACGAGATGCCACCCGAGGACCTCGATGTGTTCAAACTGCTTGGCGAGCGCGGCACGCAGATCACTGGCTATCCATCCATCTCCACCTATCATGGCTTCCTCTATCGCCCCAAAGAGGTCACGCATGGCGCGATGGATGACTATGCGTACGATCACCTTGGCTGGTTTGGCTTCACGACCGAGCTCTGGGATATGCCAACTACGGCTGGCATCGGGCCTCGCGATTTCATCGCCTGGTGGCGCTGGCATCCCGAAGAGGACGACCTCAAACTCATGCACTGGAACGATGAAGAGATGAACGGAGAGGCCTTTGAAAACTGGCGCCCCTTTGAACATCCCCAACTCGGCTCCGTCGAGATCGGCGGCTGGAAAACCAAGCTCTATGGGCAGAACATACCACTCAAATATTTGCCCGAGACCTGCGAGCAGCACAGCCGCTTTACCCTATCACATGCCTCGCTCAATCCCTATCTGGGCCTGCGCCGCCTCGTGGTAGAGCCGAATGGGGACGATGTGTACCGCGTGGTCGCCGTCGTTGAGAATAAAGGCTTTCTCCCGACGTATACAAGTAAGAAGGGTCTGGAGCGCCGCGTCGTACGTCCCATTGAGGTTGAGCTGGCGCTGCCAGAAGGTGTCACCTTCGTCGCCGGGCAGCAACGCCAGGAAATTGGTCAGCTAGAAGGACGCTCTAATAAGATCTGGGCAGGTTTTGGCCCCTCTTCTGCCCCAACCGATAACCTGGCGAAGGTGGAATGGGCGCTCAAGGGTCCGCGAGGCTCTCAGGTCGAACTGACTGTGCGCTCACAACGTGCCGGCGTAGTACGTCAGCGCTTTACTCTCGAATAGCGCTGGCGCGAAGCTGTTCGTATTTTGACCTGAACCAGAAAGAGAGACCACTATGTCGCGATCCATCACGATCGAAGATCTCTACCAGATCAAGTTCCTGGGCCGTCCGCGCATCTCACCCGATGGGCAGCGCGTAGCGTATGTCGTGACCACTATCGATGAGCAGAAGCACGAATATCGCTCCGCGATCTGGGTCGCTCCTATAAAGGGTGGGGAGCCTCGCCGCTTCACAGGCGGTAAAGCCAACGCCAGCGATCCCGCCTGGTCGCCCGATGGCCGCTGGCTGGCCTTTGTCTCGGAACGTGAGAGCGAAGTCGCCGCCCAGGACCCGAAGGAGCAGAAGAAGCGCGGCAAAGGCAAGCCGCAGATCTGGGTCATCCCCACCGATGGCGGTGAGGCACGCCAGCTGACCTTTATGGAACATGGTGCATCCTCGCCGGTCTGGTCGCCTGACGGCACACA
>JAFMRP010000395.1 GCA_017354095.1 Ktedonobacteraceae bacterium | reverse complement strand
CAATAAACTGGATGACGCGAGCATGCAGCAGCTCAACTATCAAGTCGACGTACAACACAAATCACCAGACGAGGTGGCACAGCAGTTCCTTAAATCACAGGGCCTTCTCTAATTCTAATGCAGAACTACGAGACCCGTTAGCCAAAAAACATGAGGCAGCGGTGCCGGATCTGTAGAGGCAAGGGGGCAGTATCTGGCCGATCATTTGCAGGGGGTCCCTGTCCACGTCATCCCCTGCATTGAGGGCCGTGCCGAAAACCGGCCAGGATGCCTTTCGCAGGCATCCTGGCTAAGAACGCGCCCCTCCTTCCTTACGCCATGTGCTCAGAGCCTCCGAATACTGTGCACCCGCAATATCATACCTCTTCACTGCTTCGATCAGGGAGGCTAACTGCTCGAACAAAGGACGCTGCTCCTTCAGCAGTTCTTCTGTTGCCTGCTCAAAGCCATCAAACTCTATAAACAGCTTCTCCATGGCATGACCAAATGCCCTCTCATCGTCAGATGCACCTCTTCGGAGAAAAAACTCTTTTTCATCTTCCAGAAGAAGGATTCCATTTCCATTCCAGAGCCACCCTTTTTCCCCCTCGAAGTCTCTCTGTAACCTTTCTATCTCTCCTCGGGCATATTTCGCAGCTTCTCGGTCCTCCCTGGCCTCCTTCTCCAGGAGTTGCGCTTGCCTATCCGCGCCTTGTGCTTCCTCATCCACACTTCTTTTAATAATTGGCCCCTCCTCGGTAATTCCCGAGTTCCCACCACCCGCACGTATTGAGCTATCCGTCTCCCCACTGGCATCTGGCTTCTCAACAACCTCTGACTTCCCATCGGTATCTAGGATGATTTCTGGCTCCTCAATAATTTCTGGCCTCCTATTGGTATCTGGCCCCTTTATCCCAAAATAGCCATCCAGAGCTCTGAGACGCGTCTCCATATAGAGATATTCAGCGTGTGCTTTTTCTCCTTGAGCACGGATATCAGAGTTTTTGCTGCTCAAAGCGTTATCCTGTTCAATGGCACTTTCCCTCCAGAGATTCGCAGCACTTTCCCGTGCTTTTGCCAGGATATCTTCTGAAGCGTGTGCCTGCATCCTCTCAAAGAGTATATCAACCTCCCCCCAATCTACGCGGGAACGTCCAATAGCGACCCAGGCAGCCCCATCATATTGCTGCCAGGCCGCATCCACATCACACAGCTTCTCCCAGGCCTCTGTAGATTTTTCCTTCATTGCCACTTCGAGCCGTTGAACCTGTTCAGGAGGAGCATGCTGCGTCTCCCCAGTATCACGGTCCAATCGCCACACATGCTCATTGCTTGCTCCCCCCTCCTCTGGCTGCCGGGACTTATCTCCTTCCCAATGACCTTCACCCATATCAAGACCGTTACCTCTCCTTTTTTCTGCTACACAAGCAACATCGCCCGGTTGCAGAACGGCAAATCCCTACACCTCCTGAACTCCGACGATACGATCACCGAACTGCAGACACAGTAGCACACTTTTGCCCTCAGTATATATGTAAGACCACCCCTCGTGGGTGTCCGAGGGAACGCGCGTGGCCAGCTTCTACATGCTAGCCATCATCCGCCACCTTGCTCCGTACCAGCCGGACATAATAGCGGTTCTTGCGCATCAGCTCATCGTGCGTGCCCTGCTCGATGAGCATGCCATGTTCCAACGGTCAGCGTTGCGCACCGTGCTCAAACGATGCACAATGATAATCTGCGTACAGCCCAGGTGGCTCAGATTCTGCTCCACTTTGCTCATATCTCTCCCGCTCCTTCCTCTTGCCCCTCTTCCGGTCGCTTTAAAAGACGGGGAAGCACAAGCAGAATCAGAAGATGATAAAGCGTATAAACCAGAAGCGTCGGCCAGAGACCATGTCGCAAAATTAGCAAAAAGAGCAGCATATTTGGCTACCAGATCGTTGATTTGCAGAGTACGAATCATATCTATGTCAACGCCCGGCGCATATCTTGCCACCTCTTGAAACCAGGAGATGTCATACACATTGCCAATTTCGTATTTACATATACAGGAACCCATCTGAACCCAGAACAATAAATCCACGTGGTACGTATGAGACTGTACTTACACGCGCACATAAGGCCTGATCAATGCTTTGAGCACTTCAGTATTCGGTATCTCACCGCTACTGATCGTGGCCCAACTGACCACCTGACCTTGATTGATAGTATTGAGATGGATGCTACCCCGGCGTTCAACAACGCCCATACTTACGAACGCCTGCCAGGGCAGTCGCTGCCCGTGCCAGACGACCCCGGACTGGTCCACAGAGAGCTCGCCGAAAGCGACAGGCTGTCCCGAACTGAACCGGTCCTGTACCTCTGGCAGCAAGAAGCGGGCGCTCTCCCATTCAACCATTTTGCCCAGTCGTTCCAACCCGGAAAATATGTCGTCAAGGACCAGCGTCGAGCCATCCAGGCATTGCAGTCGGTATTCATGATGAAATGAAATACTCAGATTGCCGTTAGAATCGCGCCCCTGAGACACGGCCACCTCGTGCCAGACAAACGCGATGTGATCCCAGCGGATGGCCCGTGTCTCCCGGAGTCCCACATAGACAAAGCCATGTTCATGCGCAAAGACACGTAACTTGCGATTACGGACCACCCACCTGACGGATCGCAAGCAGGTCAGAGGCACGAACACGCTAAACAGGAAGAACGGGAAAAGCATCAAAGGAGAAAAAGGGTGAGCATTGAGCACTATAGAGAGTGTCATCACGATACCAACAAAAGCAATAAGTAACACCACTGACAGCATGATAAGCCGATCGGCAGTCGAGGGTTTAAATTCAGCTCTGAACTGGCCAAGATCATAGAACATGGCCAGTTGTTGAAGAGCGGTTACCTGCTGCATAAAGCGAAACTCCTATTCGAATGCGTCGGTTTCAGCAGACGATTTCCCGGCAAACATTCTCCTCCTTGAGAACACTGAAGCGAAAACGGCTGAGTTGTCCGGTAATAGGTTTCCTGCCGCACATATCATCATCTGCTTCTCTCTTAGAGCAAGTATAATATCCAGACTCTTGAAGAGACAAGTTTCCGGCATATATTTTCGCTTTTGACAGAATAACTTTTCTTGCTGCTCAAAGGTTATCCCCTTGAGCAGTTTTTTGTCTGGAGATGGTTCAGCTGGAAAGCTCCGCATCCTCTTTTCTTGCCGCTGCCCCCAGTGCCGGGGCACAGAGCGCGGCAAGAACACACAGGAGTACCACCGGAGTTAACGCCAGACGCATTCCCACCTGGTTAGCAATAAAACCAATCACTGGAGGCCCGGCAATCATACCAAAGTATCCCCCCGTCGTGACTGTCGCAAGGATGGAGCCCCTATCCTGCTCGGCAAGACGTCCCGCTGCACTCATCACAAGAGGAAAGGGCACGGAAAGGCCGATCCCTACCAGACCCAGACCCAGCATGATCGCAGGCGTCCAGCTCAGCACCAGGGCTAGAGCAAGCCCGATTGCCGCAAGCAAACAGGCGACACGCGCGAGCTTCACCGCGCCAAAGCGCGTTGCCAGGGCATCACCAACACTGCGACCAGCAGCCATACAGGCTAAAAATGTCGTGAAACCCGCCGCCGCTAATCCAGCCCCTGTATGCAGCGTCCCGGATAGATAGACCGCGCTCCAATCGAACATAGCCCCTACGCTGAGCAAAGAGCAGAAAGCAATCATCGCCAACAACATCAGAGTTGAAGAGATTCGCCAGAAACGAGCGCTCTTCGCAGTCTGCTTCTGTACCATCTGTTCCTGCTCTGCAGAGAACAGGAAACGCGCGCTCCATGCAAGAGCAGCACAACCAATAACGGTGATGGCGAAAAAGTGCGTCTCTGGCTTCACATCGAACACCGCCAGGATACTCCCAAGCGCTGCACCAGCTAAACTTCCCACGCTAAAGTAAGCATGGAACGAATTCATGATAGATCGACCATATTCTCGCTCGACACCAGTACCCTGGAGATTCATAGTCACATCCATTGCACCACTCCCCGCGCCAAAGAGAACCAGCGCCAGCACGAGGAAAGGCAACGTCGGCGCAAGTGCAATCAGAGGAAGCGTGATACACATACCAGACGCGGCAATCATCGTGACCCCCTTGCTGCCAAAGCGCGAGGAAACACGACCAGCTATATTCATCGCCAGAAGTCCACCAATAGTACATCCCAGTAACGCGAGTCCTAATTGACCCGGTGGCAAAGCCAGCCTCGTTTGTACAGCAGGAAGGCGCGTGGAAAAAGTCGCACTCATCACACCGTTTAAGAAAAAAAGGATGTCCACCGCCATTCGAGCCTGGCGTAAACGCCGTGTCCCTTCTCGTTGCGAGTGTAATACCATAAAAACCTTCACTTCCAGGGAAAACCGCATGCGGCGCCCCGTCAAACGAAGTTTGACAGGGTAATAGCGGCCACAAATGTAATCTCATGGTAATAGAAGAGGACATACTCGCGTGCAGTGGAAAAGAGCAGCGAAAAGAAGGGTGAAACAGACAACTATCGCAAGATCACCTCAAGAACGCGAGATGCCCGGCGATACACACCGCGAAGATGAAAAAAGAGGAAGGAAGCTATGGAAGAAGACCTATCTAACTACTACGATAGGTGAGTCATAGATGTACAGCCTGTATTCCCCCGCATAAGCACGGCGTGATCGCCTATGCGGGAAATTTGGTTGCGGCGACAAGCGTCCCCACAATGTTCAACATACATGCCTCCTTAAATGCAGCAACCTGAAATGTGCTTGGGAAATATCACCCCGTATCTGTAGGGGCAAGGGGCGGTGGGAAGCGGGGAGGGGCCCTTGAGGTTGCCCGCTCTCGCCCTTCGCCTCTTTTCCTATGAGGTCCCGCACGATTGCTCTAACAAAGAACTCTACCAGATGCTTGGCGCTTCGTCAAGCATACGAACATGATCTATGCTATACTTCTACTGTTGGGTATTAACTCATCTTCAGATACACAACACGAGAGAAAGGAAGCCATGCCCAGAGCACCGCAAGCTCAACTCATCTGGTCGGATCTGCACCGGCATTATGAATTGCATGCCCCGCATCAACGGGTACAGTGTTTCCAGAACGGAGACGATCCAGGATGGCTCGTCTGGTTGGAAGCACACGCCTCCTTTGCCTTTGCAGGACAAAACGGACGACTCTCACTACTCAAAGAAGCCCGGCCTCGCGGAAGCGGCTATTGGTACGCCTATCAGAAACAGGGCCGGCAGACCCGGAAACGCTACCTGGGCCGCTCAAACGAGGTATCCTTCGCCCGCTTAGAGCAGGTGGCACGCGTTTTGACGAGCCAGCCTGAATCTACCTCTTCTGCCCCCGAGTTGGATACTCCGTCATCAGAGATCAAAGGCATACTCCTCTCAAGCAAACTCTCTGTCCCTCGTCTGCCAACCGCTCTGGTGGAGCGCGATCGCTTGCTGATCTGTCTCGATGAGGCCCTTGCCACCCCGCTGACCCTGCTCGCGGCTCCAGCAGGCTGGGGCAAAACCACCCTCCTGGCTGCCTGGGCAAGCCGGCGAACAGGCCAGGTC
>JAFMRP010000394.1 GCA_017354095.1 Ktedonobacteraceae bacterium | reverse complement strand
CGAGACGGCAGTGTGCGCGCCGTCTATGCTGCCCGCGTCGGCCATTGTCGCCCCTGCCCGAGGCGTGAAGAGTGTCAGGGCTATGGGGCGGCCACGAAGAAGCCACGCCGCGTGAGCGCTGTTCTCTGACTACGAGAGATGACCGAGAAGATCATTTCTCTCCCGCCCCCCTTCCCGCCTCGCATCCACTTCTGTGGGGAGACTGGCAGAGATGCTTTCATCGGCGAGAGGTGGTGAAACTCCTGCGTCACCAGCGCGTTGATATCGAGCTTGCCGAAACATCTCTCCCAGTTCAGCCTCCACCGATCAGACTGATCTCCCGTGCAGAGCGAGCACACTACCGTCTCTCCTGGGCCAAGCGCTTGGCACACAATGCTCGCGGATCAGCCGCTCCAAATATCTCGATCAGGCTCTTTGGGATACCAGATGCCTTTGCCGCTGCCCTCGGTCTTCGCATCGCATGAGGATGGCTCGACCTCGTGAAACAGAAAGCCTCGTGCTCATTTTTTCTCACTCTTTTCCGCTGGTGTCTCTCTCCTGCTTTCTTGCAGCCCACGTGAGCCTCGTCTGATCGTTTCTGCTCAATGAGACAAAGCCTCTTCAAGCACCATGACAGGCCATTTTTCTGTCCTCCTTAGCTCGTTGCGCATCGCGTGGGTATAATCTAATCACCCGTTGACGAACAATTTCTTAGGCATGGGTTCTAGGATAGAACGCTCCCAGCGAGTCCAGCTCTCATTTGCGAGAGTATGCATCCCATTGCGCGTCCCCAGGCTATTGATGCCTCGTTTTTGCAATTCTAACGATAGACAAGGTAGCAATGGTACATTACAGGTGTCTAGACACCTGTAATCAGACCTGTAATCAGTTCATGGAAGGAACGTACTATGGGTATGCCGCCCCTGGAAAAAGGTGAAAGACAAGACAAAGATACGGCCACTACTCTCTATGACCGTTATGCCTCAGACATTTTTACCTATACGTCCAGGCGTTTGACAAACCAGCAGGATGCGGAAGATGTCCTCCTTGAAGTTTTTATCGCTGTTCTGAAAACCAATATGCTTGATGATCTTCCTCCTGAACAGCAGCTTGCCTGGCTGCGGCGTGTCGCACACCATAAAATTGTTGATTGCTACCGACGGCAACCAGCCACGACAGCGCTTCTGCCTCTCCACAAGGTTTTGGAGACGCTTGATACAGGATCTACCCCTGAACGAGAGATCATACAGCAGGAAGACTATGCACGCCTTCATCAGGCGTTGGAGACGCTGCCGCTAAAACAACAACAGGTGATCCAGTTGCGATATAGCAATAATCTTCGCTGTAAAGAGATCGCAATCCTGCTCCATACGACCGAGGGAACCGTCCGTAAGTTGCTCTCTCGCACGTTGCGAGCTTTACGTGCTGCGATGGTCAGCATTGGAAAGGAGAGATAAACATGCTACCTTTTGATGAGAGGATCCCCGAAGAGGGAAGGCAGGAGCATGAGGCACTCATCGCCTTTCTACATCAGGCCTATCGCCACCCTCTTGATGATGGTGCACGAGAAGAGCGTGAGCAAGCGCTTCTACGTGTACGTGAACGTTTGCTACGTTACGAAGACTCGGAGATGCCAGGAAGGCAAACTGCTCCTCTCTACGTGGTTGATAATAAGGCAGGAGACACAGGATCAGCTTATAACAGAGCTCGCTTCTCTCCTAAACTCGGTGGGAAGAACCGTGTCTGGGGTGTCAGAAGACGTATGATCATGGCTATCGCAGTGGTCGTCCTGCTAGTTGGCAGTATGGCGGTGCTCTTGCGGGCTGTTCAGCAAAGTAAGAGTGGATCGGGTGGGACACACTTGCCGGTGTTGACTGAGTTTGAAGGCACTGGTAGCCAGACGCTCTCAGATCTGAACCTGGCTTTGCCTCAAGGGAGAGGAGTCGGCGTCGATCTTTCCTGCGACGGTCCTGGTAGTGGGTCCGTAGCTCTGTATAATGCCTCTCCTCTCCTCAGTACCTCTGGAGACGATCATTGGCAACATCCCAGACTCCTCGCGTTCAACTTCAGTTCGTGCTCGATCCTCAATAGTAGTTCGAGGGGATATGAAATGGGCGTCGGAGATGGCACATATACCCTGACATACACCTTGCATGAGGTGCAGGTCAAGGTCGATCCTGCCACTTCCTGGAAATTAAAGGTGGTGTCCTATCCGATTTCTCCTCCGCCAAACTTGCATCTGCCTACTTTAGCACTGCCAAAGAGTCAGGTACCAATTGGGGAATTTGCTGGCACTGGGGGCAAGATTCTGGTTCCATCCACATACTCAACACCGATCGACTTTCTCCCTGCCCAGCCTTGGCAACTACACCTGGTCTGCCGCGGACCTGGAAAGGTTCATGTAACGCTGGATACCAGGGATACATACCAGCGTTCTTCAAAATATAAGGATCGTCTTCCTCCCCAATTAGCATATACCGTCCCTTGTGGAGCATCTGCGCCAGCGAGTATATCGCCACTGTTTCCGCCATTGGCAAGCAACGTTTCCAATACGGTAGTAGTAGATGTATCAGCAGAGAGTGACGTCAATTGGCACTGGGTTCTGGGAATGTGCCAGGAGAGCAGCATGCCAGGATGCCAGTCACCGCTTGAGAAGCCGTAATAGAGAAACAATCGAGGTCGTCCTCCAGGTTGTTTGTTTTTTGTGCTATCTGGTTCTGACGACCTCAGAGAGATGGTATCTCACCTTTTTTCCACTGCTCAATGGTATCTCACTCTGCCTCTCGAGAACTCCTCTTGTTCGCCTCACCAACAATCTCATTGCGCATCCTGTGGGCAATTCAGACACAAGAGAGTCAGCAAACCCAGCAAGGGGAACCAGATGCCGAAGGAACTGGATGTGCAAAAGAGCCAGAGCGTCCGCCAGAAAAAAGGAGTTCCTGCTGATTGCAAAATATCCCAGAGGGTTGGTGGAGGAGAAGCTTTTCTTTGGATGAAAGCCTGCACACTCTCCACAAAGAAATAGGTATGGCACACAACAAGCAGGACGAGATCAACAAGACCGAGTATTGCCAAGCTGATGGACCATTTTCGAGCAACGGATGAGAAAGATCGCAATACCCCCACACTGATGCTGATGTGCAGCAGGGCCAGCAGGAGAAGCAGCCAATAGAAGAGGAAGCAAAGAAACGGGATGAGCCCGGATGCAGCCTGGATCTGTGGTTGGTGCTGTCTCTGTTGGAGTTGGATGAGAAATTGGGAAGTTGCGCTCACTGATTGATCTAGTGGTCCACGAGCCAGGTAGCTGGAGAGAAGAGAAGACGAGTAGAGAGGAAAGAAGAACCCAAGAAGGACAAGGAAGGCACCAAGAAGGACGAATGATCGGCAGCGATGAGATGACATAGAACACATCCTTTCGTTCAGGCTGTTCGTGCTCGTTTCCTCGTGGAGAGTCTACCAGAGAAGAAACACGATGTCATGGGTCAAATGACATCCTTCCCAGTACCCGATCAGTGAGGCTGCAGGAGAGCCGGAAACGAGACAAAATTGCCATAAAATGGCGCATCTTTCTGTGAAGCCGCTTCTCGACTGGCCTTCGCCTTGCTAAAGAACGGAACTGGCCCAATCTTGGTGAAAGCACGTCAATAGGAGTGGTTTTGCCTTTCTTTTCATGCTCAGAAAAAGGAGAGCCATCGCTAGATAAGCTCATCCTTCACCAAACTTGAGCCAGAGCCATCGTTTTGTCCTCGCCAGTGACAGATATGCTGTCCAGCAGTTGGCTTTACAGGCTGGTTGAGAGCCATGCCTAAATGTAGTATTGTCCTGCTTTTGACACATATCTGGGCTCTTGTCCACTTTCGATCCTGGTGGCGAAGTCCACAGCCCCATTTCAGGCTGCCTGCTGCATAAGTCGTTTGAACGGGGAGATGCGAGTTGGTTCCGGCACCTCTCCCCGCAGCCAACTCGTCAGTTGAATGAGGTTGACAGCGGCAGCGATCGCCACATGCGAGAGATGCGTTTTCAGGAGGCCAATAGAACGCGAACGACGCAGACCCAAAGCGCGTACTCCTTGTGAGTGGACCCCTTCAATGCCTGCCCGATGGCGGTAGAGCTGTTTATACTCCTCGGTCTCCTCTCTCTGGCGTGCCGTCAAAAGCGCCTGCATCCGTGCTTTCGGGTGCAAGGTCATCGTCCTCCTCTTCGTCCCTGTGCATAAAGCCTGGCTAGGACACACTTTACCATCACTTTGAGAAAACTTCACCTTGATGAGTGTTTTGCCTGCATCATGAACTTCTCCCCATGAAGAACTGACATGACCTTGGGGGCAGGTCACTGTCTCGGCTTCCCAATCGATGGAAAAGTGAGTGAGATCGTGACCCGTTTCAGCCTGATACCAATGCGTTTTGAGCGTGGGACCAACCAGATCTACATAATAGCTTGATTGCGACTCCACCAGATTGGCTGCCGTGACATATCCCGACTCCACCAGATGCTGATCAGGAAGCAGTTCTTTGCCAGACAAGCCGGCATGAATCGCCGAGACGATGCTCTCATCACTGGTGGTGGCAGGAGTGGTTTCGACATGGGTTATCAGTTGAGGTGCGTCTTCATCACAGGTCTGAGTAACATGCACTTTATACCCAGTCCAGAAGGTTGCTCGTTTCTTCGCATTGCGCGCATCTGGATCATAGGGAGAGGCAATGAGCTGAGCTGCTGGAAGCGCCGGCTCCTTCCTCCATTGTCCTCCTTGCTCCCGCGCTTCAAATTGCTGCTCCCACATAGTGAGTAAAGTGGTCACGGCAGGGAGCGTTTTCAGCCAGTCTGGGGTGCAGGGAGCCTGCAAGGCATCGAGGAGCATCCAGCCATCGGCCCCCACTTGATTGGCATATCGCGTACGCTCTTGCTCCTCTTTCGGTAAGCGCTCCTCTTCGAGACGTTGTCCATAGCGCTCCACCCACTCGACCGGAACGTGGGCGCGAATCCAATGAGGCGCGACCTCTGAGAACACATTCAACACATAGACCATCGTCTGGGCAACGCGCAAGGTACGGCTCAAGGAGCGGATTTTTGCGAGAACATGAGTAGAATCCGTCCGTTGTCGTCCGCGAGCCTTGAGCCACCCTGCTTCCCGGCATCTCTGCAAAAGCACATCGAACAAACGTTGTTCAGCCTTGCCCTCGGCCAGGCGAGCACGAAACTCAGAAAGCACTGGATGATCAAAGCCCGAGTCGCAGAGTTCCAGGCTGAGGGCATACTTCCACGCCAGTCGATCTCGTACCGCGTCAGCGGCCTGCCGATCGGTTAAGCCTTCCAGAAACTGGAAGATGGTTACGAGCGCCAACCTCCACGGAGCCAAAGCGGGTTGACCATGAGTTGGAAACAGGTCGGCAAACGCCTCATCGGTGGAAATCGCTCCCAATGTATCACGTACCTGCATGAACACATTTCCACGGGGGAAGGCTACACGAGCAACACGAACAACTTCTTCTGGAATCGGGGGAATCGGCAGTGATTTGAGTGACATCGGTGACCTCCCTATCGACGTAGCAACAAACTATCCATTTCCATCAATCTT
>JAFMRP010000393.1 GCA_017354095.1 Ktedonobacteraceae bacterium | reverse complement strand
GGTAATACCAGCAGTGGCGCCTCTTAAGGCGCCCCTGCTGGTATGCGAACGATATTCAGGATTCGCGAGAGCGAAAGATTTTCACACGCCGGTTGGGCTCCTTGCCGCGGCTGCGCGAGATGAGATTGTAGCGCGTGGCCATCTGATGTTGCAGGCGCCGGACGTAGGCATTGGCTGGTGGCAGCTCAGCCGTCGTCAGGCCCTTATTGAGTACGCGGAGGATGGTATCCTCCGTTTCCAGCATTGCCTGTTTCGTCGGATCATCGAAGCGGAGATTATTCTCCTCGTCCTCTTCCACAGGTGCATTTGTCTCTGGCACGTCAAAGACGCGGGCCAGCGCGTGCTCCATCTGAGCCACAGTATTATTTTTCAGAATGATAATGAGTTTGCGCTCTTGTTCCGCATGGTGTAAGCGCTCGGGCTGGCGGCGATAGTAGTTTTTCAGTGTGATAACCGCGTCGGCCTCTTTTTCGTTGTTGGTAATGACAACGGGCACGCGCAGGTGGCGGGCTGATTCGGCCAGGCGGTCGCGATTCACGCCGAAGGGATAGATGCGCAGCGTTTTCAGGGCTGGCGCGTATTGCTCCTCTTTTTCTCCATCCTGATAGGTGTCCTGTTTCAGGACAGTGCTGACCGCGACTTCCTCGGCTGGCGCCGTGCCTGTTGGTGCCAGCGCGCGGATTGGCGATGGAGGTGGGGGCAGGGTGGTTTGCTGGCTATTGCGCAGGCTGCGCGAGCTCCCGTTGGAGCGTCCGCTCGGGGGACCAACCTGGCGTAAGGGGCCCTGGCTCCACGCGGATGTAGCGCGCTCTCTGCGTTCTGGCGAGAGGTCGCTGAACATGCTGGCATTAAATCCCTGTCCTGGGCGTCCTCCTGCGCCCCAGGCGGTCATTTCCATGCCGCCCACATTGATGCGGCGCATGGAGACGTGGCCTGTCTCCTCGTCGCGGGTGCGCTCTTCAGCGACCAGCGACTGGCCGCGCAGCATGTTGTCAACCGTCTCAGCTACGTCGCGATGTACAACCACTTCATCCCAGCTCTGCTGCTCAACCACCACATCAAAGGTTGGTGGTGCTTTGCGTTCCTGAATGCTTTTCTGCGTGTGGCGCCGGCGGGCCTCCTCGTCGCCGAGCGTCACCGTCTGAATGCCGCCGACCAGGTCCGAGAGTGTCGGGTTGACGAGCAGGTTGCCCAGAGAGTTTCCGTGAGCGGTAGCCACCAGTTGCACGCCTCGTTCAGCGATGGTGCGTGCGGCGGCGGCTTCCAGTTCCGTGCCGATCTCATCGATAACGATGACCTGCGGCATATGGTTTTCCACAGCTTCGATCATTACCGCGTGTTGTTCTGCCGTGCGTGCCACCTGCATGCGGCGTGCGCGACCGATACCGGGATGGGGGATATCGCCATCGCCGGCAATCTCATTCGAGGTATCGACCACCACCACCCGTTTATTGGCTTCGTCCGCGAGGGCACGAGCTATTTCACGTAGCAGGGTCGTTTTCCCCACACCTGGGCGACCAAGAATCAAGATGGATTGCCCCTGTTCGACAATGTCACGGATCAGGGCAATACTGCCAAGTACCGCTCGGCCAATGCGGCAGGTCAGACCGACGATTTTCCCCTTACGGTTGCGCATGGCACTGATACGGTGCAGCGTGCGCTCGATTCCGGCGCGATTATCGTCGCCGAACTCGCCGATACGCTCGACCACATATTCCAGGTCTGCATACGTCACCGGTCCGGTACTCAGGATCACCTCCCCTTCCGGGAAGCGGCCCTCAGCCATGCGGCCAAGGTCCATTACGATCTCCAGCAGTTCGCTTCGGTTGTCGAGCCGATTGACCGCGTCGTGGATATCTGGCGGGAGAGTAGCCAGCAGAGCCTCCAGATCGTCTGTGATCACATGTTGCATAGGCAGTCTTATCACCTCATAATTTTTTGGCGAGAATTGACCGTCCCCAGGCCTTTCAAGCCGTAGGCCGCTCGTTGCTCTAGCAGGGGGACTGTGCGTTGCCTTGTAGCCAGCGAGGCTACATGTCGCACAAGCAGGACCTTAATGGCGGCCTGCTTAAATCCGCTATTGCATAAAGCGGTTATAACGCCAGAGTCGTACTCGCGCACCAGGCAAAAGATGCGCTGTACGCCTGTCTCCAGGAGCCTCCGGATGCCGAAGCGCAGGAGCGGCTCGGCCAGTTCGGTGTGCTCCGGGTGGACAATTAAAGCGACACGGTGCGGGATCGAGCCGTGACCTCGAAAGAGCCGCAACCATGCGCCTAAACGCACGCCGACGTCACATACAAAGTTCTCATTTCCCTTGCGAAAAAGGGAAGGGAGTGGTTGTAGTGATCCGACGTGGAGTTTCGCGAATTCTTCGCTGCTCTCCAGCAATTCCGCCATTTGCACACGCTTCGGTGTGACAGCGCGGTAGAGCTGGTGCAGCCCCCACACGTGATGACGATTCCAGCGCCTGAGCGAAGGAAGGTCAGCTTCGGGTTCCAGCGTAGTTGTTTTGGGATCATAGACGTAGGTCAGCTCGCGCGCGTAGCGCTGGAAGCCCGCGCGCAGGAACAGGTCCATTTCTGGTATTTCGTCCTCGACCTTGGCGAAAATGCGGAGGATGCCGTGTACCGCCGCCATCTCTAATGTATATTCAAGCAGAGCTGTCAATATCTCCTCACCGGATATGTCCTGGCGGATCATTGAGGCCAGGTAGGACATATCCCAGGCGATATGCTGTGGGCGTTCGCGTACCTGGGCAAAGCCCAGGATACGCCAGTGATCCTCACAGATCCAGGTGCGAGCGGCAGGGTTGAGGGGGAAGATATTTCTCAGGATAGGTGATGGAGGTAGCTGGTGCTCTACCGGCTCTGGCCAACACACAAAATTCGCGAACTCGTGTTGACGGCTACGAGCGCGACGGTCAATAGCGTAGATGATGCCCGGCAGGTCCACATATAGTACCGGTCTGATCATCCAGTGCTCCTGCGTCGTGTAGGGCCTCACGCGCTGATTGCGCGCGGCGCTACCGGTTGACGCTTTGAACTATGCGGAGAAAGTATTGATGGAAGCGTGGGTCCCCTGATACCTCCGGGTGAAAAGCAGTACCGAGCATGGTTCCTTCACGGACAGCGACGATGGTGTCATCGTCGAGCGTTGCCAGCACCTCCACTCCCGGGCCTGCGTACTCTATCTGTGGCCCACGAATGAAGACTGCATGGAATGGCGCTTCTCCTAAAACCGGTACCGACAGATCGGTTTCAAAACTTTCCCGCTGACTACCGAATGCATTACGACGGACGCGAATGTTCATCGATGCCAGCAATGGCTGGCCCGCGAGCGCATTATCCGTCTCCCTCGCCAACAGAATTAACCCTGCGCACGTTCCCCAGACGGGAACGCCTTCCTGAATTTTTTGTAGCAACACCTCTTGCAGATGGTATTTGACCATCAATTTGCCGATGGTGGTACTTTCACCACCAGGTATAATTATACCATCTATTTGAATCAATTGCTCAGGGAGTCGAATGGCTGTGCCTTCAACTCCCAGTGAAGCCAGTGTTTTCAGGTGTGCCTCAAAATCTCCCTGTAATGCTAATACGCCGATGTGTGGCTGTGAGTTACAAATTTCCATTGCCAGTTTACCCTGTCATGATACGCGCCGTCTCCGGCGGCTGCTTACCCTTACCAGCCGCGGCGGGCCATCAGTTCCTGTTCGGGGAGCACGTCCAGATTGATGCCGACCATAGGCTCGCCCAGGTTGCGCGAGACTTCGGCGACGATCTTGATATCCTGGTAGTGCGTGGTAGCTTCAACGATGGCTTTGGCGCGCTTGTAGGGATCGCCCGATTTGAAGATGCCAGAGCCAACAAAGATGCCCTCCGCGCCCAGGCGCATCATCAACACAGCGTCAGCGGGAGTGGCAACGCCGCCGGCTGAGAAGTTAACAACGGGCAGCTTGCCGGTGCGAGCCACTTCGACGACCAGCTCATAGGGTGCGCCCAGATTTTTGGCCTCGCTCATCAGCTCTTCTTCGGGCAGGATTTGCAGGCGGCGAATGCCATCCATGATGGTGCGCATATGGCGTACGGCCTCAACAACATTGCCGGTACCGGCCTCGCCCTTGGTGCGCAGCATGGCCGCGCCTTCGCCAACGCGGCGCAGAGCCTCGCCCAGGTCGCGTGCTCCACAGACGAAGGGCACGCTGAACAGGTGCTTGTTCACGTGGAAGCTCTCGTCAGCGGGCGTCAGCACTTCCGATTCGTCGAGGCAGTCTACGCCAATCTCCTGCAGAATTTCCGCCTCTACAAAATGGCCGATACGGCATTTGGCCATTACCGGAATGGTCACAGCCTCTTTAATTTTGATGATCAATTCGGGGTCGCTCATGCGTGCCACACCGCCATGCGCGCGAATATCGGCTGGCACACGTTCCAGCGCCATCACGGCGCAGGCGCCCGCGTCTTCAGCTATTTTGGCCTGTTCGGCGTTGACAACATCACAAATGACTCCGCCCTTAAGCATTTCTGGGAAGTGGCGTTTGATTTGAACTGTTCCTGTCTGCTTCTGCATAGCTGCTATCTCCTAAGATGCGTTTATGGAAAAGAAAAATGTATATGTATAGCGTTTGTAGTGGAATTCTAACACACCTACAGTTGACGCTGCTACAGCCAATCGCACAGGGAAGAGCCAGCCATCTTAGGTTCAGCCGTGTTGCGATTTTTTTAATGAAGAAAATATGACAGGGGATGTCCGGGGAGCATGTTATGCTTTTGCTATGGAATAGCTCAAGAAAAGGAGAGAGATTATGGGCAATCAGCGGCAGCCAGCCACTTTCCCGGCGCGTTATCGTGTGATGAAGGACTATCAAAAGGAGTTTCCTGATCCCCTGTCTGTGCAGGCTGGCGAGCTTTTTCTGGTCAGCGCGAAGACGGATCCCTGGAATGGCAATCCCGCATGGATCTGGGTGTGGTGCACCGATCAGCGTGACAAAGGCGGCTGGGTACCGAAAAACATCATCGAGATGCAGGCCGATGGCCAGAGCGCGATATGCAGCCACCCGTATAACGCCGTAGAACTGACAGTAGCCGCTGGTGACGAACTGCTGGCTGAGCAGGAGGAGAGCGGCTGGCTCTGGTGCTTGGACCAGCGCGGCCAGCACGGCTGGGTACCGGTCGAGCACGTGGCGCGCTTAAGTGAAAGCTGAAATAAAAGCATTTCAACGTATCAGGTTTGAACAGTGCAAAAGCACCTGGACACAATGAGTGTCCAGGTGCTTTTTATTGGGTCAATTTCTGGCTATTTTCCTAATCGGCAGAGAAAAGGATAGTGTTGCCATCAGGATCGTTAACCATCGCGAAGTACATGCCGAAGGGGGTTTCGAAGGGGGCGCGATAACTCTGATAGCCGAAATCAGTGAGTTCTCTATATTTTGCCTTTACGGCGGCCCGGCTTGGCAAGTAGAACTCAAGGATGATGCGGCAGCCGTCCGCTGTCTCTGGTTGCCCTGGATTAAGTCCACGGCCTGCATTTAAGAAGAAGGTCAGCCCGCTTTCCAT
>JAFMRP010000392.1 GCA_017354095.1 Ktedonobacteraceae bacterium | reverse complement strand
TGTCATCACACAGGAAGGCGAACAGGCTATGCTGGTCGCTGGCGGAACCGACCTGTATCCCAACATGAAACGGCGCCAGTTCACGCCCGGCGTCCTGATTGGACTACGTGGCCTGGACGAGCTGCAGCATATAGATGGTACGCCAGAGCAGGGGATGCGCATCGGCTCAGGTGTGACGCTGACACAACTGGCCGAGCACCCTGCTATCCTGACCGGCTATCCGGCACTGGCCAGCGCCGCGGCCTCTATCTCGACGCCACAATTACGCAACATGGGTACCATCGGTGGAAATCTCCTGCTGGATACCCGCTGCAACTACTACAACCAGACAGAATTCTGGCGGCACTCCATCGGCTACTGCATGAAAAAAGATGGTGATGTCTGCCTGGTCGCTCCAGGCAGCCCACGCTGCTGGGCCATCTCCTCGGCGGACAGCGCCCCCGTGCTCCTGAGCCTTGGTGCTCAGGTGCGCCTTCTCAGTGTCCGTGGCGAGCGCCTTCTGCCGGTCTCCGATCTTTTCCGCGATGATGGGATGTATCCTTATAGCAAAGCGCGTGACGAGGTGCTGGGTGAGATCCTGCTGTCTCCCTCCGCAGGCTGGCGCAGCGTCTATACCAAGTTGCGCCGCCGCAGCTCCTTCGACTTTCCCATGCTGGGTGTAGCGGCAGCACTGCGCTTCGATGAGCAGGAAAATATTATGGATGCTCGCATCGCCCTTGGTGCCGTTGCCTCCTATCCCATCGTGGCGTCAGATGCCGCCTCCCTGCTCATTGGCCAGCGCCTCTCCCCCGAATTAATTGAGACCGTCGCAACAAAGGCTGCCAGACAGGCGAGACCGCTGGATAACGCCGATCTGACTATGGGCTATCGTAAACAGGTACTTCCCGTCTATATTCGACGTACGCTCGCTCGCTTTCTGGAAAAGTGAGAGGAGGCTTTTGTTTGCTCCTTTGACCATAAGGAATTGCTCCAGAGGAGGAACTCATGTCACCATTGTCAACTGCTTCCCGCCCGGCGATTGAAGCCCATCAGCTGACACGCTTCCGTGATGGGCTGGCACGCGTCTTGCAAAAAAATCGTTTCTACCACCAGAAACTGGCTACAACGTATGACACCATCGCACTCCATCAGCTCGCTGATCTGCAACAGCTCCCCTTTACTCGAAAACAAGAGCTGGTCAGCGACCAGCAAACCTTCCCTCCTTATGGCACCAATCTTACCTATCCTCTGAGCAACTATGTACGCCTGCACCAGACCTCAGGCACGACCGGGCAACCACTCAAACTGCTTGATACTCAGGAGAGTTGGGACTGGTGGGCACAATGCTGGACCCAGGTCTATGAGGCCGCAGGCGTCACAAACGAAGATATCGTCTTTCTGGCCTTCGGCTTTGGCCCCTTCATTGGCTTCTGGTCGGCCTACGAGGGAGCAAAGCGCCTTGGCGCGTTGACCGTGCCCGGTGGCGGCATGGACTCACTGCAACGCCTGCGCGCGATACAGGATGTTGGCGCGACCGTGCTTGTCTGCACGCCCAGCTATGCACTGCGTCTGGCCGAAGTGGCCCACGAGCACCACATCGATATCAGCGCGTCTACGGTCCGTGTGACCATTCATGCGGGTGAGCCCGGTACCTCTATCCCGGCGACACGTAGGCGCATAGAACAGGCCTGGGGCGCGCGTACCTACGATCACGCTGGCATGACCGAGATGGGCGCCTTCGGTTTCGCTTGCACCGAGCAGCGCGGCGTGCATGTCAACGAGGCGGAATTTATCGCCGAAATCATCGATCCTTCCAGCGCGCAGCCGGTACAAGAGGGTGAAGTCGGCGAATTGGTGCTCACTAACCTTGGCCGCTGGGGCAGCCCGGCGCTGCGCTACCGTACCGGCGATCTTGTACGCCACGGAGGATATACCTGTCCCTGTGGTCGCACCTTCTTGATGCTGGAGGGTGGCATCCTGGGGCGCAGCGACGATATGTTGATTGTGCGTGGTGTCAATGTCTATCCATCGGGACTGGCCGAGGTGCTTCACCGCTTCCCCGAGGTGGCTGAATATCGCGTCATTGTGACACGAAACGGAGCGATGGATGAGATCGCGCTCCAGGTAGAATGCCCCACCAGCCTTGTTCCAATTGTCCAGGAGGAACTGCACCTTGCCTTTCACCTGCGCATTCCAACCGTCGCCGTTACCCCCGGCACACTACCGCGCTTTGAACTGAAGGCGAGACGCGTGGAAGATCGCCGGCAGAGAACATAGGTCAGGTGCTACCATTGCCAGGAAGCAGTTCGATTTTCTTGTCAGCAACGATGGCTCATCAGTCTGCCTATCATGCGAACTGGCCTCCTCGTACTGTCTCTACGCCAGGTACCTTGACAGGCGGCATCAGCATCATTTAAAGTGATATAATCTATGAATATGCTATTACTATGCTCGGTTGGCTGATTAAAGGAAAAACTCGTGAATACGTACACAGGTCTCATGGCAACCCAGCTCTCATCAATGATGTTACGTTATACGCCCGTGGGCCTGGCTGTCTTTGACGCACAGAATTTCTGCCTCTTAGAAGCCAACCAGGCCTACCTGGCACTGTTAGATGCCTACCTGGATCCTCGCTGGCACAACGGGCGTGCACTGGGTGTCTCCATTACAGAATGGGGGGTCGATAACGACTGGGGCATTGATGTCGAAGCCAATGGGGTACTCCCTGCCTTCCGCCAGGTTGCGGAATCTGGCGAACCTTATCGCAGCTCAGAGTTCGCCTTTCTCACAGCCAAACAGGGCACGACCTATTGGAACTGGGCGGTGGACCCCGTGCAGGACGAAGAGGGGCACATCACCCACTTGATTCACACCACCAGCGAGATCACCGAACAGGTTCAGCAGCGCCAACGTATGGAATCAGCACAACGCCAGCTGCGCCGCGAGAATCAACAGGTTGAAGCGGAAAAGAAGCGTCTGGAAGTGGTGGGAACCATAGCGCGCGGTGTTCAAGAGACGCTGGATGCCACCCGCATCGGCAATATGGCCCTGGAAGCCATTCGCACCCATTTTCAAGCCAACACCGCCTGTCTGCATATCGATAAACCCGAACAGAAGGTGATGCGCCTGCTCTGTGCTCACACGCCACCCGGCTTTGAGCGTCTTCAGAGGCAAATGAGCACCATCCCTTACGAGCGCATGATGCCCCTGACCAGGCTGGCATTCTCCCACCGCGAGCCGATCGTTGTTGAAGATCTTCAGGAGGCGGTCGTCTCCGGCAAGGCGCAGAAAAATCATCCTATCGTTTTGAGTGGTGATCGTGGCTACATCTGCGTCCCGCTCTGGTTCGGTGATCACTTTGAAGGCACGCTCTGTGCTACCTTCGACCACCCCATCTCACTGGATGGCGTTGAAAAAAGTACGCTTATCGAAAGTGGCGTGCATATCGCCGCAGGCCTGGCCCACGCGCGGCTTATCACTCAGATTGGGCGTGAACATAATCGCCTGCGCTCAATCCTTGACCAGCTGCCTGAAGCTATCCTTATCGCCGAGGTTTCCGATGGCTCGATCAGCTACGCCAATCCTGCTGCCGCACAATTGTTGGGCTATACACTGGATGAACTGGTTACTATTCCTTTCCATCATTATTCGCACGGCCCCTCTACACCTCCACAGGGTACGCCACACCTGAATAACCAGCGCCTGCCCCCCTGGAACTTTGTCGTCATTCGCGCACTTTGTGGTGAAACAGTTCATAGCAAAGAGACACTCGTAGCCCGGCCCGATGGCAAAAGAATTATCACCCTGACTTCTAGCGCGCCGCTCTACGCAGATAACGGTATTATGACCGGCGCCATGATCGTGTTCCAGGACGTGACCGAGCAAAAAAGTCTCGAACAGCATAAAAACGAATTTCTTGCCATTATCAATCATGAACTGCGTACACCTATTACCGTCATTCAGGGTTTTACCGAAATCCTTCAGATCAAACTGACTCAAGAGAAAAATGTTCCCCTGGACTCGCTCACTCATTATGCGCTCACCAGTATTAGCGAGCAAAGCCAGCACCTGACCAGGCTCATCGATGAAATGCTCGATATTTCGCGGATCGAGCAGGCCCAATTTGCCTTACAATGCGCTTCACACGATCTCTTACAACTCTTGAGACAGGTTATTGGAGGCCAGAATATTACGACCAGGCTCCACCAGATCTCTCTTAAACTGGAAGGACTCTCTGCACACGACCAGTTGTTTGTATCGATCGATGAGAAGCGGATCACTCAAGTCTTTAACAACCTGATCAGCAACGCGATTAAATATAGCCCCGCAGGTGGCAAGATCGAGGTTGGCGTCCGCATCGCGTCCAGCAGCCCTGATGAAGTGCTCATCTGGGTCAAAGATGAAGGGATTGGGATCCCCTCCGGCGACATAGCGCACATTTTTAAGCGCTTCTATCGCTCTCCTCATCTTGACCCTTCGATCAGTGGCTTTGGCATCGGCCTCTACCTGGTAAAAGAGGTGATTACCCACCATCGAGGCCGTATTTGGGTGGAGAGCACCGAGGGAAAGGGAGCCACCTTCTTTGTTACTCTACCGCTCGCTGTGACCGACCCTCAATTACAGGCGAAGAAATGAAGCAAGTAGCTTGCTGATCTTCGCCCATAGAGCCTTTATGCCGCCACCTACTGGGGACGACGTAGCAGCGCCCGAGCCAGGCGAATCTCCTCGTAGGAATAGTCGTCCCCCAGCAGCTCTTTGACCGGTTTGAGCGCTTCGCCTTCCACCTGTTGGAGAGCGTTAATGATCGCCTGATAGTGCCCGGGCTGGATCAATCCATCCACGCGTATCGTCTCCCCGGCCTCAATCAGGTCGGACAGGTGACCAACAATGGTGGAGGGCTTCAGATTGCGTATCTCGGCTATCTCTTCTATGCTGCGTCCCTCTCGATAAAGGTCGAGCGTATATTGACGTGTGGAGGGACCGGCGCTGCTGTGTGGAGCCGCGGCTGCCTTCTTCGGCGCTTTATGAGCCAGGTCCAGCCCCATCTCCAGGTTATGCTGATCACAATAGTCTTGAATAGCACGGGAAAAGGGCGTAAAGTAAGCCTCTAGCTTGCGATCTCCAACACCCGGAATGCGAGCGAACTGATCCTCACTTTGCGGGCGCTGCCGGGCCATGGCCTGCAAACTGCTATCCGGGAAAATGACGTACGGAGGGACCATCTGTTCGTCCGCAAGCTCTTTGCGCAGGTTACGTAGGTGCTGGAACAACCCCAGTTCTTCAGGGCGCAGTTGCAGGGCCATGTCATCGCTTACCTTCTTTTGCTGGAGCGGAGCCGCCACCATCTCAACGCGCCGCTGCTGGCGCAATATCTCCACCGAGTTTTTGTTGAGCCGGAGCACCGGGTAGCCGTCATCCGTTGCGCTCAGCAATCCCTGCTGTAACAGCGCCCGGCCAAGGCGCAGCCACTCTTCCGCGCTCAAGTCTCTACCGATACCATAGGTTGAGAGCTGGTTGTGGCCCAGGTCGCGAATTTTCTGTGTATTGGCTCCGCGCAGGATGTCGACGATGTAGCGCATACCG
>JAFMRP010001523.1 GCA_017354095.1 Ktedonobacteraceae bacterium | reverse complement strand
TGCAGGTAACAGAGCACGTCCGACCAGCAGGCCCCTGCCTGGACGTGGAGGATATTGTTTTGTTCATCCAGGTGCATCTGTCGCAGATCAAGCATATTCAGCACCATCCCGCCAGGCGTAAAAGTTTGTCCGCCCATCGTGTGACGTGTTCCGGCAATGCTCAGCGGGAGCTTTTTGTCACGCGCATGCTGCACATGGCGACGAAGTTGATCTTCTACGGAACCGCCAGAGTGAGAGGGAGTAACGATCTCTGCAATGCGCGTTTGGTTCAAGCGGCTGGCGTCGTCGATGAAGCCAGCGGGAAGGGGCTTTCGTTCGTCCCAATCAGAGAATCGCGCACGAAGTAGATGGAACAGCGCTTTCATAGGATCTTCCCTTCTGTTGTTTGTCTCATACCTTTCGTTGTGAGATCATTCATGTCCCCAGAATAGCCGATCAGATAGAGGTGTATATCCGATGAATTACGTAGTTGGGAGAGATAGATAACATTTACGTAATATCACGGAGGGCGACTGGAGGAGATGGGAGCTATTTAGACGAGGTGATATTCTATAGCGAAGCGAGTTGCAGCGCTGCGCGAGGAGACGCCCAGTTTGTTATAGATAGAGGTAAGATGAGTGCTTACGGTGCGCGGGCTGATCACCAGCTTTTCCGCGATCTGGATGTCGGTCAATCCTTGCGTGACCCAGCGCAGTACTTCCACTTCGCGGGCGGTGAGTCTTGAGGCATTCTTTCGCGTTCCTAACGGTGATACTGGTGGACCTACCGTCTTTCCAGCCCCTCTAGCTGGCTCCGGTATGGAGAAAAGTGCTTCGGTCGGATCGGCCTGGACCACTTGCATGCGGCCTGCTTCCCATTCCAGAGCAAATTCCTCCTCGCTGACCCTGGCACGGGCGGTCGTCATGAATGGTTGATACAGCGCCTGTATGAAAAGGCTGAGCGTAGCTCCAATCTCCTCACGCAATGCTTCCGCCGCACCCCAGAGTCTTGCGGCTCGCATGGTCTGTTCTTGTATGGCAACGGCAGCAGCCAGACCGTCAAGTGCCAGCGCCAGAAACCACTTACGGTCCAGCAATCGGAGGATCGTCAGGCTCTCCTCGAACAAGGCCTGTGCTGCTGGTGCATCACCCTGAGCAAGAGTAGCCCAGCCGAGACCGTACAATACCTCGGCGATCCCACGTCGATCACCAGCCTCTTTGTAGGATACCAGGGCCTCTTCCATCAACGCGCGCATCCTATCCGGCTTCCTCTGGAAATAGGCGACATACCCTGACATAACCAGCGAATAGGCGATACCCCTTTGATCATGTATTTCTCTTGAGCATGTCAGACTTTCCTCAAAGCGTCTCTGGGCCTGTGCAATATCTCCCTGGAACAGTTGTGTCACCCCCAGCAGCCAGAGTGATCGAGCCGTTTCCCAGATATCACCCACCTGTCTGGAGAGTGTCAGGCTCTCCTCGATCAGTGTACGCGCTTTCTGGTATTGACCCTGATCTAAAGCCACTGCTGCCAGCGTTTCCAACGAGTACGTGATGCCTGGCACATGCTCTCTCTTTCTCGCAAGTTGCAACGACTCTTGGGCCAGTGCCCAGGCGCTGGCATAGTTGCTCTTTTCTCTAGCAATGTACCCTAGCATCCACAATGTGGGAATGATGGCGCTTGTATCCTCTTGTTGTCTGTACAGAGCCAGGCTCTCTCGACACAGATCCTCGGCCTGATCAAGATGGCCCTGCATGCCGATTAAAATGCCCAGTGCACTCACCGCTCTGGCTCGTATCCACAGCGTAGCGTTCTCGTGCTCCTGGCTGAGTGCCAGGGCC
>JAFMRP010000391.1 GCA_017354095.1 Ktedonobacteraceae bacterium | reverse complement strand
GCGCCTGATCGCGGCGAAAGACCAGCTATTTGCCGAACTTGGCAGCGACCTGCGCGCCGGGCGCGAACCGAACGAATACCAGCTGGCGCAGCGCTTCGCCGAACTCATCAGAGATGCCAGCCTGGTGCTGGCTAATGCTCCGCACGTCGCCATAAACGCCAACGCCAGCAACCCACACTACGAGCCAACTGCCAGCCACCATAGCCCTGTCCGGCGCGGCGACCTCGTGCTCGTCGATTTCTTTGCCCATTTGCCACAGCAAAATGCCATATTTGCCGACTATACCTGGATGGCCTTCGCTGGCACAGAAGATGAAATTCCCCAGCACCAGCGCGACGTGTTTGCTATCGTGCGCCAGGCCCGCGATAGCGCGATCGCCTTTGTGCGCGAACGCCTGGCCTCAGGCGCGCAGGTAGAAGGACGACAGGTAGACGACGTCGCGCGCGGCGTTATTAGCCAGGCCGGCTACGGCGACTACTTCGTGCATCGTACCGGGCACAATATCGGCGGCCAGGTCCACGGCGATGGGGCAAACGTCGACAACTTTGAAACCCAGGATAACCGCGTTCTGCTGCCCTTCACCTGCTGTTCGATCGAGCCAGGCATCTATCTGCCAGAATTCGGTATCCGCAGTGAGGTCGATCTGCTCATCCTGGAACACGATGCCGAGGTAACAGGCGTCCCCATCCAGGAACGCATCGTGCCCCTGCTTTAAGCGAGGTTTGCTTCCCCTCGCATAGAGATACAACTCACTCTTACCTTTCGCGTATATTATTTCGATGAAATAATTTGGCTATTCTGTATCGAAACAGAAGGGAAGGCGTACACTCATGGGTGATACATGGGAGCAGGATCCAGGTGAGGATCAACATAAAAGCGGCGAACAGCCCGAGCAGCCCGAACAGAACAATTACACGGGCTACAACACTAATACCAATTCTCCTTTCAATCAGGATGACATAGATAAACGCATTGAAGACATCCGGCGCTTCGTTGTTCAAGGGGCTAATGAGGCCCAGACACGCATCAAACGCGTAGTGGATAGCGCCAGTGCGTATTTCCAGCAGACACAGGCGCCCCTCACACCGCGCCCCTCCAATAGCGCGGAAGAACAACACCTCCGCCAGCTGGTCGATATGTGGAGCAACGAGAACTGGCGCGTGGCACGAGAACTGGGCACCTATATGGACATCGTCTCGTGGAGCACAGACGAAGTCTGGGAGGCTTCGGTTCAGACCCGCTGGGAAGTGCGCAATATGGAGATCGTCACCGAGCCATACGTGGGCCGCGCTGTCAGCATACCCAAACCGCTGCTGCCAGTGTGGGACTACGAACTGCCAGCCGTCGTGGGCCTGAAGCCCCCAGCAACGCGCACACGCATGGAGGGCATGGATGAAATTGTTTCCTGCACCTCCTGCAACGGCACGGGCCACGTGTTCTGTAGCACATGCACCGGTCGTGGCTGGATCGTCTGCCCCGATTGCAAGGGCCGCACAAAGAAGCGCTGCTCCACTTGCCGTGGACGCGGCTATGTCGCCGATTGGACCCCCAAAGAGAAAAAGCCGTTTTTCAGGAGACAGGCGGAAAACATGGCCAGTTCCGTAGGCGGCAAAGTCTCGGATGTGCTGGACAATATCAGGCAACAGGGCGTGCCCATCCCGAATCCCATGGATACCGATCCCGCTAGCAAAGGCGCCACCATCCCCTGCCCCGATTGCGTCAATGGCGAAGTTGAGTGTACCTGCGGCAATGGCAAACGTGTCTGTACCGCGTGCCAGGGAGCGCGTATGTCGCTCTGTAACGGTTGTGGCGGCACCGGCAAACTGGTGCGACACCGCGAAATGGTGCGCCGCTTCGACCTGCGCACTCAAACTCACTTTATCGGCGATTGCCCCATCCCTCCACAGTACCTGGTGAAAGCTAGCGGAGAGATGGTCTATAATGCCGAAATCAACGAAACCCTGCATCCCGATGTCTCTCCCGATCGCGTACCCCTCGATATCTGGCAATCTACAGTCGCGGTGGCCCGATCCGAAAGCCAGATGCAGGAAAGCCCTGGCGTCGATCCGAAGTCCTCTTCACGCCCCACACTCCAGGTCATCGAGCTGGTACGCATCCCCTACACCAGGTTGCAATACCGTTACTCCGACCAGGATTACTTGCTCTACATCTACGATTGCGAGGGACAGGAGAAGTTCTACGCCGATCGCCATCCCGCACGCTGGGATCGCGTTGAACGGCTCTTCAAAGCCATCTCCTCCGATCTGCTGACTCCCCCGCAGCGCGAGACGCCGCCGCAAATCGATCACACGTCCGGCTATCGCGTGCCCATTGAGGTACCACCCTATAACATCACCGAAGAGGACGAAGAGGACAACCCTCAAAACAAACAACCATAGCCAACCAAACGCTCCCGTGCCGCAGGCGGCACGGGAGCGTTCTTACACCATCCAGCGCTGGGTCACAAATTGCGACAGCAAGAAAAAGAACACCTGCCCGCTGATCAACACATACCCCCAATGCACAATCCGATGCTTGCCTATGCCCGCCAGCACGATAAACGCAGGAAAAATCTCCAGCATCAACCGCCCCATTGACTGTAACGGTATCTGCCTGCTGGCATCGACCGGCACAAGCTGGATGAACACATAGAGCGCGATTGCATACAAACCATAAGACCAGTGCGAGCGCGGCAGGCGCCACGGACCAGCAAAGCTCAGAACCAGCAGCACCAGGACCAGCAGTGCCGGTATCAGGTCGGTCAGGTTGCGCAGGGAATAGAAACTAAGCAGATTGGAGCGCAGGATAATACTGATCGAGTTGCCCATACCATACCAGGGCCACTGCAGATGACGATCCCAGAGCGCCTGCGCGTGCGAAAAAGCCAGGAGATCGCCAAGCTGTAGAAAGCAATAAAGCGCGAAGAGCCCGATCCCCAGAGGAAACAAGGCCGCACTTCCAATATCAAAATGTATCCTCTTGACCTGGAACTCCCGCTGGCGCAAATATTCATAAATGAAAGGTACCAGCAGCAGCAGCCCTGCCGAACGTGTCAGGCAGGCGAAAAAACCGAACAGTCCGGCCAGCAGCCAGCGTCCCCGGCGCATCTGGTAGAAGCTGAGTAGCGCCAGGCAGAGAAATAGCGATTCGTTGTATGCCGCAGCAAAGAAAAAAGCCGTGGGAAAAATGACAAGATAGAGCACCGTACGCTCCGCTCGCTCAGCATCAAAATCTTCTCTCACCAGCCGGTAGAGTACCACCATCATGACCAGGCACGCGACGTTGGAGAGTACCAGCCCCGCCAGAAATGCGTTGCCCATAATCAAATAGAATGGGTGAATCAACAATGGCTGCAGCGGAAAAAAAGCGCTCCTGTAGAGATCTGTATAGCCGTTGGTGGCAATGGCATTAAAGGCCGTGGTGTCCAGGCGGTTCCAGGCCTCCCAGATTACCCCGGGGGGCTTGCCATCGCTGGAATAATCCGCGCTCATATAGAGCATTGAAAGGCAGGTGCCCACCAGCACGACAACGCGCATAATGACAAAAAGTGGGAAAACCTGCCTCAATGCCTGGAACCAGCTGCTCCCGGATTGTCTCGCTCTGGAATCCGCGACCACGCCATATACCATCCCTCTGGCCTCTCCATCCTCCCCTGCTGGCGATGGCGCCGGGTTAGACCTGCTATTGATCGATCCCATATTTCCACTATAGCATACGGCGAGCAAAAAAATTCCAGCCCGGCATACCATACCGGGCTGGAAAAAATCTACGCAGCGCGTTTACCCATGCTGGCACAGGTAATCAATCAACTCCTCCCGTTTCACCTGCGCTTGCTTACTCGCCGTATCCATCCCCTCGGCTTGCAAGTTCTTCACAGAGACGAAGCCGCCAGCCAGCTCATCTTCGCCGATAATAATTGCACGGACGGCGCCCGAGTTGTTGGCCTGTTTCATCTGCGCTTTATTGCTGCGATTTCCATAACTCATCTCGGCCTTTATCCCGGCGTGGCGCAATTGCGCGCATACCTGGATCGCTGCGTCTTTGAACTTCGGCTCTTTACCAAAGTAAACGACAAAGGCACGTGTTGGCTCCTCCGTCGGCGGCTCAATGCCCCGCCGTTTCATCTCCTGAATAACGCGCTCCACACCCAGACCAAAACCAATCCCAGGCGTCGGCTGTCCCCCCAATATCTCGGCTAGACCGTCGTAGCGCCCACCTCCGTTGAGTGCCAGCTTGTTATCTTCCGAAATGACCTCGAAAACCGTGCGCGTATAGTAATCCAGCCCACGCACAATCAACTTATCAACAATATAGGGAACCTGGTACATCTCCAGGAAGCGCTGCACAGCCTCAAAATGCTCGCGACATGGCTCGCACAGATTATCCGTAATCCTGGGCGCGGCGGCGATCTTCGGCTGATCCTGCGGCATCTTACAATCCAACAGGCGCAGCGGATTTTTAACGAAGCGCACCTGGCAATCCTCGCAGCAGTCCTCAAGCAGAGGACGGTAGTATTCTTTCAGCTTCTGAATATACTGCGGGCGACAGTTCTGATCGCCAATGCTGTTGATGTGAACGCGCAAACGCTGCAGGCCCGACCTGGTGTAGACCTGGTGGAGCAGCCCGATCATCTCAGCATCAATCGCTGGATCACCTTCACCCAGTACTTCGCAACCGAACTGGTGATGTTCGCGATACCTCCCTGCCTGAGGCTTGTCATGTCGGAATATGGGAACGCTCATATAATAAAGCTTGACAGGCTGTGGCAACTTAAACATGCCATGCTCAAGATAGGCCCGCACAACGCTGGCAGTCCCCTCCGGGCGCAGCGCGATATTCTGGCGACGTCCCTCTTTGTCAGCCCGGTCATCAAAGCTGTACATCTCGTGCTCAACAACATCCGTTCCCTCACCGGAGGTCTTGCGAAAAACAGCCGTCTCCTCTAGCGTTGGCGTCTCGATACGCCGGTAACCATAAGTCTCCGCTACTTCTGCCGCGATCTTTTCGAAGTAGCGCCAGTACGGCTGCTCATCCGGTAAAATGTCTCGAAAACCCTGCAGGGTCCTATACTGTTCAGGCATACCTTCTCTCCTCCACTTACATTCGGTTGCCCCGCTATTATAGCAGATCTGTCGCCTGATCTACAGCCGTGTGTATTACGTGATCCAGTGCCCGGTCAGAAATTGCAACGCGATAGAACACATCGCAACGGTCGAAACCAGCGTATAGGACAGGTGAACGGTACGGTACCTGCCCAGCACGGCCAGTACGACAAAGGCTGGAAAAACCTCCAGCGCATAGCGTGCCTGCGCTCGCAGCGGAAAAAGTGCCTCATGCACTGGCTCTGAAAGGTTGAAAAACATCCAGACCACACCCAGCAGTACATAGGCTATATGCGCTTTACGAAACCGCCACGGCCCCACTATACCCAGAATGAGGAGGGACAACACTACCAGAATCGGTCCCAACTCCGTAAGGTTATGTAGCGCCTTGAAGCTCAATGGTCCTTTACTTGAGAAAATCGTCGTAAGAGAAGTCACTATACCCCACCAGGGATACGTAAACTCACGA
>JAFMRP010000390.1 GCA_017354095.1 Ktedonobacteraceae bacterium | reverse complement strand
GCTGGCGTGCCAGTCTTCCTGGTAGGTCATATTTCCATGGATAGTGATGGGAGAACTGAGCGGCTGATGCAGCGCGTCGATGGTCATGTCAGGCGAGTGGGCCTGTGTGACGAACCAGAGACCATGGTTATCATTTTGTAGCAAACGCATGAGCGTGACGGAAACCACGAGATGTGGCGTCTCTTGCTCGATCTGCACGCGTGCCATGTGACCATTATTCTCCTCTAGCGTGGTTTTGGCATTAGTCAGTTGCAGGATATCTTTGGCCATTTGTTGCGCGGTGCTTACAGGATCGGTCCAGGGATAGGTCTGCCCATTGTTTGCTTGTTCCTGCATCGCCTCGGCCTCGCTCCGGCTGGTGACTGGATAGAGTCCCGCGAATGGCTTCTGGACGAAGGCGCCATTCTGCCAAACATATTCGTGGTATACATTCTCCTGCAGCGGGTCCTGCAGCGTGCTGATATCCTGGGTGAGGCCCGGGTCCTGTTCACCAATGCTCAGCGCGTTGTCCTGTGTGACTTTCACGCTGCCCTGAAGCAACCCCTGCTTTTTGAAGAGCAGTGTAAGGGTGGGTGTGGACGCCTCCCGTGCGCAGCCGTACACATATGCGTCCAGCCGGTGATCTGGTCCCGTATCTGCTACGGTCACGAGTGACGCTGGCTGATCGCCTACCAACTGATCGACAAACTGTATTTCATCCAATACCTGGGTTTTGCTATTTACCTGAATGAATTTTTTATAGTCCGTATTGCGAATGAGATCGGTGCAGTCGCTGATTTTCACTGTTGGGTAGGCGGAGTGCGTGGTCGCGATAAAATGTATCAGCGCCAGCAGTGCGAGAATAAGCAGGATAATTGTGAGTATCCGTGGCCTCCTGCGAGGAGGAGGGGTACCAGGTATCTGTGCTTCCGCTGCCATGTGCTTGCGCATTGCTCTGTCCATCTTATTGTTGCTTTTTATAGAATAGTGCTTTTCCTTCTCTTCTTATTGTACAGAACACCATGAAATAGCCAGGCGGGGAGCCTTCACGCACGAGTATTCAATGGGAGGTAAGAATATCTTTCTCTAATAAGGAAAAGGTGTCTGGGAGGGGCGTGTGGAAGAGGCTGATATATCAACCCTCATTGCAATTGGGCATCGACAATTTTCCAGGAACCATCGGGCTGCTGCTTTACCAGGTAATAGCCGCTGTAGGTCTTGTTTGTGATTCCCACGCCAGGCTGCTGCTCTGTGGCGTTCACTGTCACGGTGACCCTTACTGTGCTGTCAGCTTCTTTATTGGTGCCGTGGATAGTCAATGTATCATGTTTTGTGTGCTTATAGCCGTCCTGGAAATCTTGCTTGCTCTGCGGGTTCTTCAGCCATAAGCTATAAGCGTCATCGTAGTTCTGATTATTGACATCATCGTAATAGCGCTGAATGACCATCCGGGCCTGTGTTATGGAGTCAGGGGTCGCGGTAATATCGGGAGGGCCACTGTGAGTGTTTGAGGCGTTATGGATGATGAACAGCACAACTGTGCTGAGAATGAAGAGCAGTCCCACCAGGATGAGCACCAGGCCGGTGTTGCGCCCGCGTGTGTTCTGTGCCGTCAGCTCCTGCTGATATTGTGCTTGCTGCATCCTCTGCTGAAAATCGGCCTGCGCCGTATAACCATGCGAGTAACCCTGGAGTGGAATGCCGGATTGGGAGGCTCCCGGAAATTGTGAGGCCATCGATGGATACGTTTCACGAAAGGAGCCACCATCAGGCCCCGGACGCAGGACCAGTCGCTGAGGATTATTAGACGCGGCGGGCTCGACGGGATTACGCGCAACGAATGCCCGCGAGGCAATGGTCTGGTCATCGGCATGCGAGGCACCCTCAATCGGCCCTATCTCCGCTTCAACCGCTGCTCCACAGCGCGGACAACTGCTTAAGCCGGCGGTCAGGTGATACCCACATTGACCGCAGAATGCCATCGACATTTTTCCCTCCCTCATATGATAGCCGGGTCTGAGCAACCGCAATCTGCTCGATAATGAAAAATAAATGCAGATGATGTGGGCTCTATTATAGCTTACCACCCATCGTCAGGCAATGCGGCCCCTCTCTCTCTGGCTATATTATTGACAACTCGTGCATAACCGTGTATAAGTCAATCTGTATGTTGGGTGGGAAGGCCGTATGCGATAACTACGGCGAAAGCAGGAAGACAACATACCTTATAGTAGGGAAGCCAGGAGGTATCGTGTAATGGCATCGGAGACGCCCCGGACCCGTAACAATCGCCACACTCTCTCGGTCGGACTGCTTTTGTTTGCTCTACTGGGATTGGTTGTTGGCACGGCAGGATACATCCTCTCTGCCCGCAACTACTCGAGCCATAATGCCTTTCTAGTACATAATGGCCAGCCGCTCAAAGTGACAACGGCCCGCGGCGAAAATATTACGCTGGCCCTGCAAATAAATGATGGAATCTCTGGGTACTGGGCGAGCGATCAGGGCCTCGAACTCAGACTGGATGGGGTTGATACTCCTCTGCTGGTTGTTGGACCAAAGGAACAGACCTGGGGCTCGACCATCACCACCAGTTCGAAGGATACAGGCGAGTTTACGGTGGCGGGATCTGTCACGCTTCCTTCCTCGATCAGCGGCCCTGAAACTCGTCCCCTCTCAGGCACGCTCAGTGGCAGAATTGTGTACCCGAGTGGAGGTATTCTGTTTCAAGACAAGGCGTTGGATATAAGCGTGCCGATTCAGATCCAGCTGATACCGCAGGGAAGCCAGCTCTGGTCTGGTGGCCGGCTCCTTTTTGACATTTTTGCAGGGCTCGATCTTCTGTGCGGTGTGCTGCTACTGCTCCTTGCGGTTTGGGCCCTCCTGCGCGCTATTTTTGGCAAACGAGGAACTCGTGAAAGCAGTGCGCCTCGCGATAGCTGGCAGCAATTCAAAGATTGGCTGTGGGCCCTGGGGGGAGGGCTTTTCCTGGCTGCCGTATGCACGTTGCTGCTCGTCGGCTTGTTCGCGGGACTCACTTCGGCTGGTATCTCTACTCCTGCTCCTGACGATGTCCGCGGCTTGAATTTGCTGATGCCCGGTATCGTTGGATTGAGTGTCTTGCTGGGCCTTGTGGGTGCGATGCTCAAAGATGAGAGCCAGAAACGCACTCAAGCTCGCTGATCCACTTATGAGATGGTCAGATAGTGCTGTAGAGCCGTCTGAGCCTGCGCTATCGCATCAGGTATGCCGTTGCTTGCTCTTGTAGATGCCTGGATGATAAATAATACGACTGCGCTGAGGATGAAAAGCAATCCCACCAGGATGAGCACCAGGCCGGTGGTGCGTCCTCGCGCGCTACGTGCTGTCTGCTCCTCCTGTGCTCTGGCCATGGCTTGTTGCTGCTGCTGTTGTTGATACTGCGCCTGCTGTATCTGCGGCGGGTAGCCGGGCTGCGAGACAAAGCCAGGGTAGGATGCTCCCTGCTGAGGAATGCCGCCACCACCCTGCGTCATGTAGCCCTGCTGTCCTCCCTGTGGCAGGATGCCCGGTTGGGATGCTCCCGGAAATTGTGATGTTGTTGGGGGATACGTGCCTGCCTGGCCGGGTATCCCAAAGCCAGGCGCATCGACCCTGCTCGTCGCCCCAAAGGGGTCCTCATATGAGGAGCCGCTGCCGGGTCTGGGGCGTAGCACCAACCGCTGGGGATTGTTCGGCGTAGCTGGTCCGTTGGGGTTGCGCGCGATAAATGCCTGCGAGGCAATGGTCTGGTCATCGGCATGCGTGTTGCCTATGGTTGGCTCTATATCTGCTTCAGCCGCTGTACCGCAGCGTGGACAACTTCTCATGCCAGCGGTCAACTGATACCCACATTGGCCGCAAAAAGTCATCGACATCTTCTTTCCTCTCCCTCTTCGTACATGGATCTGAGCAAACGCAACTCAGTTGATAATGAAAAATAAATGCAGGATGGCATAGGCTCTATTATAACTCACCACTCAGAGCCAGGCAACGCAATACCGCAAATTGCTTCCTATCGCTCATCGTTGAGCAGCTTTGCCATATATAACTCGTCAACATAATGGCCCCCGACAAAGAAGGCATCGCGTCGCCGTCCTTCGATCTCAAAACCACATTTTTTATATAACGCTATGCCTGCCTGGTTATGGGCCATGACCGTTAATTCCAGGCGGTGTAATTGCCGTTGGCGTGCCCAGTTCTCCATTTCCTGAAAGAGCCGCGTACCGATACCCTGACCCGTAAAGGCTTGCAGGATGCCGATGACGATATAAAGCGAATGGCGAATGCGACGTAGATGTGAGCCCGTTGCCTCCAGAAATCCCACCAGTTGTCCGGCGTGCTCGGCAACAAAGATGTTTCCACTGTCCTGCCGTAGCAGCAGTTCAATGCTATAGCGCTGCTGCTCCACTGTTGTTTTCCGTTCGCCCGGTTCAAAGAGCATAAATTGTGTCTCCTGATCGAGCTGCAGGCGTAGCTGTAGAAACGCTTCTGCCTCCTCTGGGCGAATGCTGCGAATATGTATCTGCTCCACTATCTCTTCCCTCTCTTCTTTCTCCACCCTCTGTTGTTTCAGCTAAACAGCACTAAGAGCTTTCTCTGCTCATCTGAAAGCATGAAGCTCGCGTTTCGTGGCACCGGATAGATCTCCGCGCGCTCCCAGAGGGGACCGGTGACGCTGGTGCCGCTGCCAATCTGCACGCCGCGTTCACGCAGTGCATTGAGCAGCCCGCCAGTGTGAAAAAGATAGATCGTCTCGATCCGCCATGGGCTGGCCACTGCTGGTGTAAAGCGTTCCGGCCCCATCAGCACCAGGTAGTAATCGGGCAATGCTTCCTGCTTGATATTGAGCAGCCCGTCTCGCCTGGGATGCCACTGTACGTCAACTGTCTGTCCGGCCAACGGCCCGCGTGCAAAGCGCCCATCATAGCCTCTGACCTTGCCACCTTCCTCCATGGTGATATCAAAAATAACTGACGCGATATACTCGCCAACATGGTTGGCCTGGGCGCTGCGCCCGATGAGCGTTGCTATTTTTTCATCGATCGTATTGCGCGATTTGATCAGGCTGGCCAGCCAGGGAAGGTTGCTGCTCATGCGAAGCTCCTCATCCTGTGAATACTCATTCTTTCCTAAATGAAGGAAAGAATTAAAAAGGCATCCTGCTGCCGCCGCTGGCGGAAAGGGTCTGTCCAGTTAGCCAGCGAGCCTGCTCTGAGGCCAGGAAAACAAGTACGTCCGCGATGTCCTCTGGCTGTCCCACACGTCGTAGGGGCGTGTCGGCAGTGACATTTCGCTCCAATTCGGGTGTGATCCAGCCAGTCTGTGTCGCTCCTGGCGAGATGATATTAACGGTGATGCCACGCGGTCCCAGCTCTTTGGCCGCAGAACGGCTGTAAGCCTCCAGGGCGGCCTTGCTCGCTCCATAGGAGACCTCGCCCGGAAAGACCTGCGCCCCATCTGTGCTGATATTGATGATGCGCCCCCAATGCGCTCCCCGGGCAATATGACGCCGCGCGAATTCCACCATCATCAGGGCTACCGCCCGGCTATTCACGGCGAAGTGCCGGTCGTGGT
>JAFMRP010001522.1 GCA_017354095.1 Ktedonobacteraceae bacterium | reverse complement strand
GCGGTCAACCATTCGTAACCGATACACAGGCGTACAACAAGCCAGAGCCAGGAGGCTCGCGTGTCGGTAAATAAAAATCGCGCGATGGGCAGTTGGGGCATATCCGTCGCACGGTATCGTCGTCTCATAGCCGTAGCTTTCATCAGAAGCAAATTCTCCTCACAAGAAAAATGAAGCCGCTTTTAAGCGAGTCAGCTTTTGTGTCTCCATAAAACGTCTAAATATTAGTATGCCCTAATATCCGACTTTATTAGTAGGATATTAGCATGCCCTAATATGTTTCGTCAAGAGGCTGCATGAGGCGTTCCCGCTGCATCACACGCGCCCGGATACTGTGGGCTGGTATGAACCTCTCCCTGTCCTATTCTACGTGTCTCATGAAATCCCCCTGTAGGGTTTTTGTCCCGCTTTTATGGTAAAATCAGGGTATGAAAAATACAGAGGATCTCCCGATCATCGCATTTGAAACCTGGCAGGACTGGGAGGTATGGCTCAAGGAGCACCATACCGGGACAAAGGGCGTCTGGCTCAAGATCGCCAAAAAAGAGACTGGTATTTCTTCTGTCTCATATGCGGAAGCCCTGGATAGCGCCATCTGCTATGGTTGGATCGATGGGCAAAAGGCTTCTTTAGATGACCGGTACTGGCTGCAAAAGTTCACGCCGCGCCGTTCTAAAAGCATCTGGTCAAAAGTAAATTGCGACAAAGCAACGGCGCTCATTGCCGAGGGACGCATGCAGCCAGAGGGACTGCGGCAGGTCGAGCTGGCGAAGGCCGATGGGCGCTGGGACCAGGCCTACGCATCGCAGGGCAAGGCCACCATACCCGAAGATCTGCAAAGCGAGCTGGACAAAAACCCGCAGGCGCAGGCATTCTTCAACACCCTGGACAGCAGAAACCGCTATGCCATCCTGTTCCGAATCCAGACGGCCAAAAAAGCCGAAACTCGTTCCGCGCGCATCCAGAAGTTTATCGTCATGCTCTCAAAGCAAGAGAAGATATATCCTTGAGAATAAATTTTTCATTTTTCTTCGCGGTCACAATTTCTGATGTGCCTGCCAGATCCCCCAAATGAAAATCGATGAAATTCTATCAAGCTGTCATTGATGTGTCGTTTAATTCGTGGGTAATGTATGAGCATTGACAAATGATCGTGGTTCATCTTGCTCCTGCCCACTGGAAATGTAGGGCCCCTCCCTTGCGGAGGGCCTGCCAATCTCGTTATATTCACACATCAAGGGGGGATATAATGCCAAAATCTATCCACCATGCAATGATCGTGCTCTCAAGCGCCCTGCTGCTCTTTGTCGTCGCGTGCGGTACCTCATCGCCTGCCAGGGGAGCATCTGTCTCTGCCAGCAGCCAGGCTGCTTCATTGGCGACCGTCGATTGGGCCAATTTCACGTACTTCACCACGTGCTATCAGAATACTCGTCCATTTCATGCGCAGCATAGCCAGGCCGTCAACGATCATATTCACTTTTATGTCTACAAGCCAGAGTATGGCGACCTGACCAGTGACGCGCAGCCCGAGGCGGTTGTGCCCTATCAGTGTTCCGCCGCTGACACCATGGGCGTGCATCTCTTTATCTATGGCGGAACCGCCGCTCACCCTCGTCTGCTGGGCGACCTGCCGCCGCAAAATACCCGGGGCGTCATCGATAATGTAACGAAGATTACCATCAGCAACAAAGAACTGCTTTTAGAAGGCGATGGCTATTCACCTTCGGCCCCTCACTGCTGCCCGGACCTCTTCATCAAGACGGGCTACCGCTGGAATGGCACGACGTTTTTAGCGGTGCAGTCCCAGGTCGAGAAGCGAT
>JAFMRP010000389.1 GCA_017354095.1 Ktedonobacteraceae bacterium | reverse complement strand
AAAGCACAGCTTTTGCCTTTGCAGGACGGACAGGGCGGGTCACGGTGGTCAAAGAAGCCAGATCGCGTGGGGGAGGTTATTGGTATGCCTATAGCACACAGAAGCGACGCACCAGCAAGCGCTATCTGGGGCGCACGGACAATGTGACCTTCTCACGCTTAGAGCAGGTGGCAAAAGAGCTTACTCACCAGTTCGCGCCTGCAGCCTCTGAGCACCCGGCGCATCAGACAACAGAACCACTCTCTTTTGCTCCCAACCATAATGGCGCTGGATCTGGAGGGCAAGCCAGATCCCAGAGTGGAGGAGTCGGGCCAGACACTGAGCACAGGGTGGTCTTGCTCTCCGCCAAACTCTCCCCTCCGCGTCCGTCAATCTGGCTGGTGGGACGTGAGCATCTGCTCGGCGAACTGGATGCGGCGCTCTCCCATCCTTTGACGCTGCTCTCGGCCCCCGCAGGATCAGGCAAGACGACGCTGCTCTCGGCCTGGGTGGCTGTCTCGCAGAAGGCGCCGGAGAGCCTGGGAAGGGCTGCCAGGCCCGAACACGAGATCGCCTGGCTCTCCCTTGATGAGCTGGATAATGATACAACGCGCTTCTGGACCGCAGTTATTGCAGCCCTGCGCCGATGTATGCCTCACTTAGGGCGATTGGCGCAAGAGATGCTGCACTCACCACAGGCTCCGATCCTCTCGACTACTCTGATGGCGCTGCTGAGTGAGATCGAGCAGACTGAACGGGAGATCATCCTCATTCTTGACGACTATCATGTAATCAGCGATCAGGCCATCCACGATTCCCTGCATTTCCTGCTCGATCACTTGCCCTACAATCTGCACCTGATCCTTTCCAGCCGCGCTGATCCCGCTCTTCCCCTCTCCCGCTTTCGCGTTCGCGCTCAGATGGGCGAGATCCGCGCAACCGATCTGCGTTTCTCCCTGGAGGAAACGGCCAGCTTTCTGCATGATACCATGAGTCTGCCCCTCTCACAATCGGACGTGGAGATCCTCCAGGAGCGTACTGAAGGCTGGGTCGCGGGTCTGCAACTAGCGGCGCTCTCCATGCGGAAGCAGCAGAATCTCTCGGCCTGGGTCTCGCATTTTGGTGGTTCCCACCGCTATCTGCTGGACTATGTGCAACAGGAGATTCTTGCTTCCCTTCCCACCCACCTGCTCGACTTTTTACTGGCAACATCGATCTTAACCAGGATGAATGCCTCCTTATGCCAGGCCGTTACCGAAGCGAACGATCAGCAAACAAGTCAGCAAGCGCTTGAGGAACTGGAACGGTCCAATCTCTTTGTGGTGCCCCTGAATGAGCAGAGGCAGTGGTACCGCTATCATGATCTCTTTCGAGAGGCCCTGCTCACTCATGTCCGTACTACTCAGTCTCAACTGATTCCTCTGTTACATAGACGGGCAGCGCGTTGGTACGAGGCGGCGGGAGACCTGCACGAGGCCATTACCCATGCGTTGGCAGCCCCTGACTATCCCCTGGCGGCCTCCTTGATAGAGCTTGCTGCCCCCTCTTTCTGGCTCAGTGGAGAGGCAAGAACTATCAACAACTGGATGCTCTCCCTCCCGGATGTTGTGCTGCGTTCCCATGTCCGCCTTGCCCTCAATGCCGCCCTTCGGTTGCTCAACTCCGCCCATACAACCGCCGAAACGCTGTATGCAGAAATCGTTGTCCAGGTGGAGCAGATCATCACGCGTATGGAAGAGATCGTAGACCGAAAGCTCGAACTGACCCTCTCAGAGGCGGAGGTGGCCTTTATCGAGCGGCGTGTACACCTGTTGCACGCTTTGATGGAGTCCAGAATGCTGCTCAAACTTAGCGACATAGAGGGCCTGAAGCAGCGCTTCCTGGAGCTAGATGCTCTCCCTCCCGATGAGGAGACAGCCTGGAAGCTCATCCCGCTCTCCTTCGTCTACTGGGTAAACAGAACCTTGCTGCTCGAAGGAGCACAACTGGTACCCAGATTTGAGCAGATGAAGCAGCAGATGAATGATGCAACCGATCTCGTGGCGACGACTCGCTTCCTGGGTATGCTGGCTGCGTTATATCTGATGGCCGGACAGTTCCGCCAGGCTCACCAGCAATGCCTGGAGTCACTTGCCCTGATTGAACGGACTGGTGGACGAACCGCGTGGACAGGATATATTTATTACTGGCTCTTCGAGATCTACTATGCCTGGAACAGGCTGGATGAGGCGGCTGACTCCGTCCAGCACTTGCTACAAATTGCCTATGATTGGCAACAGGTGGATCTCCAGATCATAGGGCAAAGTTCGCTGGCGCGTCTCTCCATAGCAAGAGAGGATCGAGCCACTGCACAGCAGGCCCTCCAAAAGGCGATTGCACTGGAGAAGCAGGGGGTCTTTGCTGTTCATTATTTATGGATGATCAGCGCTCAGGTCCCTTTCTGGCTGGCGGAGGGAAACATGGTCGAGGCGAACCAATGGGCTGCACAGGTAGACCTGGCTCCCGATACCTGGGAACCCTGGCGCAAAGGGGAATTGCAGATGTGGGGACAAGTCGCTCTTGCTCAACAGCAGTATCAATCTGTAATCGAGATCCTGGAGCGTTTCAGAGAGCGTGTAGAGCCGCAAGGAGATAAATATACCGCCGAATTCCTGAGTCTCTATGTGGTGGCTCTCCACCACACCGGCAAGAGAGCTCAAGCTCGGACGGCTGCGGCTCGCCTGCTCTCGCTGACCGAGCCAGGGAACATTCTCCGCATGTATCTGGATCTTGGCCTGCCCATGAAACGGGTGCTCCAGGCCCTGCTTGCGCCTCCACCAGAAGATGAACCTGGTGCTGGAACTGCTGCGTCAGAAGAGATAGCTATGTTCCGGCCCTTTCTTTCGCGCTTGCTCGCAGCCTTTGAGCAGGAGCAACGCCAGCACGCGCATCTCGCCAGGCTATCCCCCGCTATCCGGCAAATGAGCAGGACCAATCCCACGCAAGTCGAAATGCAAGCGGAACTGCTTGAACCACTGAGCCAGCAGGAACTCCGTGTATTGCGCCTTCTGGTCGCCGGGCAGACCTATGGGGAGATGGCAAAGACGCTCATTGTCTCTCCCAACACGATTAAGACCCAGGTCGGCAGCATCTATCGAAAATTGGGCGTGAGCCGCCGCGCCGAAGCCATCATGGCGAGCAAGCACTTCCACCTCCTATAGCCAGAGAGTCAGAGCCTGGTTGTGGGCGATCAAGTCTCATTCCAATCTCCCAACACACACTCATCAATCACCCACCCAATCGCCAATCCCGGTGATGTCGATTCATCTGGCGATTGGCTATACTCTCCTTCAAGAGACAGTCGCGACCGCGCCACAATGGTGCGTCGCCTCCTACGGCAATAAACTTGATCTGTAGACTCTACACCCTGGAAAGGATAAGACGATGTTAGAAATGAAAGCTCTCTCAAATCAACCAGTAACGCACGTCAGCCAGGCCGAGGGCAGGTTTGCTGCCCCATTGCACCCTGGGGCAGAGATCGACACCATGATTCACCCGACGCTCTCACGCGGCAGGCAAATCCTGCGCTTCATGCAGCATTTCGGCGAGATGGTCCTGGCTATGCTGCTAGGGATGGGGATTTTGGAGGCAGTGCTTTACGCCACCGGAATAAGGATGGCGCCAGAGGTCTCTGCGCTGGTAATGGCGGTCGCGATGACCATTCCTATGATGGTATGGATGCACATTCGCAAGCACTCCTGGCGTCTGAACGCAGAGATGGCGGGAGCAATGATCGTTCCTACTGCTGTGCTGATCTCTGTCTGTGATCTGGGCTTGCTGCCACGCACAAGCTTGATGCTGTTCACACACGTGCTGATGCTGCCCGCTATGCTCGCTGTTATGCTCTATCGCTGGAGCGACTATACCCATCACTAACCGTTCTTCGCGCCCGACCGATCCATAAGGAGAGATGAGAAGAGAGGGGGCGGCGATACGCCGCCCCCGGCACAAGGAGAAAGATGGTGCATCACCCCAATTATCAAACACCTTCGACTGGGGAAACAGCAAGGTCCCACCATCACGCTGCGTTCTCTGCTAAGGGCCGTCATCACCATCAGCAGCAGACATCGCATATGGAGCATTCTGCCCATGTCGGACACAGCGCGGCCATGTTTGCACGTCCATTCTGGATTAGCTTGCTGCTCACTATTCCTATTATTATGTATGCTGAGCTGTTTGAGTCGTTGTTGCATTACCGCGCACCTGTCTTCCCCGGTTCGTTCTGACTCGCCCCTATCCTTGCGAGTGTGGTGTACTGGTATGGCGGCTGGGTCTTCTTGAGCGGAGCTGTCGCTGAGGTACGTACTCTGCGACCTGGGATGATGGCGCTGGTTTCCCTGGCGATCTCGACTGCCTACTTTTACAGCCTGACGGTGACGTTTGGGCTGCTGTCAGATATGCCCTTCTACTGGGAACTGGCAACGTTGGTCATAATCATGTTGCTGGGCCACTGGATGGAGATGCGCGCTAGTGGCAGCGCCCAGAGTGCCTTAACTGCTCTGGCCGAACGCTTTGCTCCTGACGGGTCTACAAGCCGGGTGCTGGTGAGCGAGTTGCAAGAAAGAGATCTGGTCCTGGTACGTCCCGGCGCACAGATCCCGGCCGATGGGCGTGTCGAGTTCGTTACCAACATCAACAATCTGCCACAATTGTGCCTGCGACGGTTGTCTATTCTCACTGTCAGCGGTCTGCTGGTTCACAATGATAAAGTTACCCAGGCTGTTGAGGAGCTGAAAAAGCGGTGTGAAACGGTTCCTGAAGAATATCTTCCACATATTACACCGTTGGGCTGGGAACATATTAATCTCATCGGCCAATACAGTTTTAGCCATCAATCGGCCGTTCCCTGGACAATCTCCGACTATTGCGGCTTCCAGACGAAGTCGATCAAGAGACACGAGAGAGAGCCACCGAAGATCGCGGTGTGTCCTCTCCTCATTCCTATCGCGGTGGTGAGAAAGATTGAGCCAGGAAGGAGACAATGCTCGGATGAGTCATCCTCCAAATTGAGAGTGTGTCTCCTTCTTGCCGAAGCGGCGCGACGGCCAACCCCATGTCCCTGGATAGCTTATGGAGATGCCTACTCAACTCTGATGCGTACAAGCGTTGCGAGACCTGCAATATACCAGATCGTTCCGTTTGGTCCAGCGGTAATATACTCAGACGTTCCGCCAATAACAAACTCGCTGATCTTCCCCTGGATGGTGATGCGCCCGATTCTGGCCTGCTCAGACTCTATAAACCAGAGGGCTCCATCCGGACCAGTAGTAATCCCCGCAGGAGAACTTTCGGGGGCGGGAACGGTGAACTCGCTGATCTGTCCCTGGCTCGTAATGCGTCCGATCTTGTTCCCTGAAAATTCTGTAAACCAGAGGGCTCCATCCGGACCAGTAGTAATCGCCATAGGATAACCTTTGGGGGTGGGAACGGTGAACTCGCTGACCTGTCCCTGGCTCGTAATGCGTCCAATCTTGTTCTTCTTAGACTCTACAAACCAGATCATTCCATCTGGACCAGCAGTAATCCCCGCAGGAGCACTTTCGGGTGTTGGGATGGTGA
>JAFMRP010001521.1 GCA_017354095.1 Ktedonobacteraceae bacterium | reverse complement strand
GTGGACCGGGAACGACTAGAGAAGCACCAGCGATTGACGCATACCGAACTCCCGAACGGTGTTCAGCTACGGGATCAGCGGCCCATGCCTCCGACGGCCCTGGCCACCTGCTTGATCGGCATCGCTCCATCCGAATGGTACGCGCTTCTCAATGCTCGCGTCTTCTTCTGGCTCGACCCGGCGCGACTCAATCGACAGCGAGCCGCCTGCAATCCCCGTCCACAGGTGGTCTTGACCGTGGATGCGAGCAAGCTCGTGGCTGCCTATGCCGAGAAGATTGCCGTCACCCCGATCAATACCGGCAATGCTCGTCGTCGTCCGGCCAGGCGGGGAGCAGCAACGTTCGTTCCCTACGCGGCATGGGTCACTTCCGCCTGGGCCAGTGAAGCAGCAAGCTTAGGTACCCCGGTACGACCATCGTCGCATCCTCCGGTGGAACTGACCGTTGTTGGATCGATCCCAGATATCATGCAATTCGTTGTCGGGGTGCAGCCGTTGGCACCCGGTCAACCGTTCACGCCAGTCCATCGTTGATCTGGTGTTCTCTGAGGGCTAAAGAGCCGATGGGTTCCAGCCGACACTTGTACGGACGTTGTAGCGAAAGCTCTCCTGCGCTAACTCATTCTTGACAGGATCTTCTCTCTTCCTTTATACTCGTGGAGTAGTCACTCGTTTTTGGGGAGGTTTTGACATCTATGCCAGTGTGCTGCTAACTCCATCCTGTTTCCTGTTCAAACAGGGAAACAGACGTTCCCACGCTTGCTTTTATCTCTCGCGTGTCTCTCATCAGGCATGAGCGCTCAGCCGTTCTGTGCCTGGAATGCGAGAGGCGCATGATTCCTGCTCGACGGCTTTTCTGGCAAAGTCTGCGCGAGACGGCGGATAGGGAGAACGCAAGCAGCAGGATGGTGGGAAGCCGATATGGAGAAGCGTGCGGCAAAGAGGTGTCAGGCAGGAAACGGCGGCGAACATATCGCTAATGTTACCTGATAGGCCACCCCATTGGCAGATAGAGGCCATCTTTTCCCCTGCCGCAGCATGTGCCTTGCGTGATCATGGTGCAAGTGATGACCTGCTCTCTCCTCTCTCTGGTCTCTCCCATCGTTTCCTCGCGCGTATTGATACGATCGTGCTGTTTTTTCTCGAAGACAACAAGCAAGGAATTACCTTTCATGATAGAACATCAGCTTTCTCTCCTCCCCTTCTACGCGGGTTGGGGGATCCACAATCAGCGTCTTGTCGCGGCCATCGCGCCTCTTACAGCAGAGCAGCTTGCCTTGCGTAACACGCCGCAACACTGGTCGATTGGCATGTACGCAACGCATATTGTCGCCAATCGCGCCTGGTGGTTCCACGCACGGATGGGCGAGGGGAGCGACGATCTGACTTCCCTCGAATTATGGGCTCTGGGAGTCTGTGAGGCGGACGTGGATCCATGCCACCCGGCGGCAGAACTGGTTGCCGGACTGGAGAAGACCTGGCAGATGATCGAGCAGACACTTGTCCGCCTGACCCCTGCTGATCTTTTCGAGGTTTTCCCGCCTCTTGACCAGGCGGAACGTGTGCGTCACGCGAAGCTGGTCGAGCCTGCGCTCCAGCCATTCGCCCAGATGTGGTTGGATGCGGCGGCTCGTTCTGGAGAAGTGAGACCCGCAGTTTCGCGCCAGCAGATCATCTGGGGTGTGCTCGAACATGACATCCATCACGGCAGTGAGATCTCGACCACTCTCGGCGTTCACGGCCTGCCAGTCGTCGAGTTGGATGAATAATAGGAATGTCTTCCGTTTCCCTCTCTCATGAGTGGATCTGTTGCCCATGATGCGGT
>JAFMRP010001520.1 GCA_017354095.1 Ktedonobacteraceae bacterium | reverse complement strand
GACAGAGGGCTCACCCGCACTTTGCGTGATGGAAAAAGTGGTATAATTAAGAATAGAACGTAATTCCTCAAGTAGTAAAGGCATATTGACCATTTCAATGATCTTCTTCCCTTTTTCATCTCTTCACCTGGAAGAGCTACCCATCACAGAAGCAGGTATCACGTTCCTCGTAAGCCTCACAACCGCGAGCGGAAGCTGTCCAGATTGCCAGACAGCATCTTCTCGCGTGCATAGCCGCTATCAGCGGAAGCTGAAGGATCTTCCGTCCAGTGGCCTGCCAGTGCAATTGAAGCTCCAGGTGCGGCGCTTTTTCTGCGATCATCCTACCTGTTCGCGCAAGACCTTTGCGGAAGCTGCTTCTGATCTGGCGGTGCGTTATGCGCGGAAAACCGTTCGGCTGACGGATGTCCTCAGACAACTTGGTTTTGCCCTGGGAGGCGAACAAGGTGCTCGTATTGCCAGCGTCTTGAAGATAGCCTGTAGTGCAGACACCTTTCTTCGACTCATTCGGAAAACCACGCTCACAGCCCATCCCACGCCAACTCACCTGGGAGTAGACGATTGGGCGTTTCATCGCAATGTGTCCTATGGTACGATCCTTGTTGACCTTCAAGATCATCACGTGGTGGATCTGCTGCCTGATCGTGCGGCGACCACGCTAGAGGCCTGGCTGATCGCGCATCCAGGTGTACAGCTCATCAGCCGCGATCGTGCTGGCGAATATGCCACAGGAGCGAGAAAAGGAGCACCTGATGCGATTCAAGTAGCCGATCGGTTTCACATCCAAAAAAATCTGGGGGAGGCGGTGGAAAAGATCTTTCATCGCCATCGGGAAGCACTTCAACACATTGTGGTAACAGGGACGACTCCTTCCTCCACACCCACCTCGGTTCCTATTCCTCGTCCACAACGAGAGGCACGTCGAGAGCAGACGCGTACCAAACGGATGCAGCGCTATGAAGCGGTTCGGGCCTTGTATTTGCAAGGGATGACCCTTTCCGAGATTGCCCGCCGCTTCCAGATGGGACGCATGACCGTTCAGAAATTCGCCTATGCCGAGACCTATCCCGACACGGCTCCCTACCGTGTAAAAGCCGGTATGCTCCACCCCTACGAAGCCTACCTGAGAGAACGCTGGCAACAGGGATGCCGCAACGGAGCGAGACTGTACCGAGAAATCGTCGCGATGGGCTATCCGGGCAAACGCCAGCAAGTGACACGCCTTGTCGCTTACTTGCGGAAACAACTGAAAGTTGGGGTCACTGATTTCTCCGCTCAGCCGCAGGGGCTCACTCCTCGTGCAGCAGTAAGCCTGCTCATGCGTCGCCCAGAAAAGGTGATGGAGCAACAACAGCAAGCTCTCATCCAGATGCGTCAACTCCACCCAGAAATCGAACGGGTCATGGACGTGACTGACCGTTTTCTCAAGATGCTTCGGACCTTGCAAGGGCAGCAGCTAGATACCTGGATGGGAATGGCACAGCAGAGCAACGTTCGCGAGATGCAGAACTTTGTGGAGAAATTACGCAAAGATCAGGATGCTGTGCAAGCGGGCCTCACACTGCATTGGAACAATGGGGTTGTCGAAGGGCACGTCAATCGTCTCAAATTTCTGAAGAGAACGATGTATGGGCGCGCCCAATTTGATTTACTGCGTCAGCGCGTTCTCTATCGGTCACCCTCGCCTCTCCCTGATCCATTTCACGCAAAGTGCGGGTGAGCCCGACGAGTGGGAGCGGATCGCTGGGACATCTATTGAACATTTTGTTTCGAGCCGACTTGAGCGAGCTTGTACGTGGGCGTCGATTTAGCATGTGCCTGATTGAG
>JAFMRP010000388.1 GCA_017354095.1 Ktedonobacteraceae bacterium | reverse complement strand
GCTATTGTATCACAAAAACCCCTCTTCTGCTGCGCTTGTCCTAACGGGCACACCGAAAGTGTCCCAGAACCGTTTTTTGAGAGAAAAGCGAAAAGTATCTTGAGAAATATCAGTCAGATCGATGCAGCGCGGCTGCGCGAGGTGTTTGTGGACTTCGCGCCCCTGCCTCAAGCAGGCGAGTTCGTGTTTCTGGGCGTGGACACCAGTAACCTGTATCGCCCAGAGGCCGAAACAGCCGAGGATCGGACGCTGGTTCCGATGGCTCATCTGCCCAAGAACAGCCATGTGGCCAGTCCTGGTTGGGTCATGAGCTATGTGGTTCTCTTGCCCACCCAAGCTGGTCAAGGGACCTATGTGCTGGACACGGCGCGGGTCACATCGACGAAGTTGGCGACCGAGGTTGCGGCTCGCCAACTTCGCGCAGTGGTGGCGCTGCTGGTCGCACGCGGGTTGCATCCCATCATGCTCGGGGATCACTGGTACGCCTGCGCACCGTTCCTGGCGCGGATGGCCGACGTTGAGGCGTCTTGCCAAAGCAACCGCGTCTTCTATCGCCCGGCGCCTGTGCGGCTTTCCGGTCAGATCGGAGCCTCTCGCAAAGATGGGGACCGCTTTCAATGCAAAGACGAGAGCAGCCACAGGGAACCGGATGAGACTTGGGAAGGAGTCGATGTCAAAGGAGCAGGCGTCGAGGTCCGCTGTTGGAACCACTTGCACCTGCGGACCGCTCGCTGGGCTCTTGTCTCGGTGATCCAGGTGATCCGTCATGAAGCCAGCGGGAAGGCTCGTGCAGGGAATCACGGTAAAGAGAACAAACGACGCATCTAACCTGCAACATTTTCCCTATGAGGTTTGCGACCAAAACGCTGTTGTCTTTCGCGTGCCGGACAAAAGATATGATCAGGGTTCAGGTATAACTATCATTGCTCATCCAGGCAAAAGTAGCTGAACCTGCCACCACCTGTTAAATTTGAATCGATTTATGGCTCTCCGGCGAAAATGGTACAGGATGAGCTTTGCGCAATGCCCTTCCTTCCTTTTCGCACTGGGAGGCAGATGAACGACACGCTCAATGATGAACCGAGTATCGCTCTCGTCGAAGAGCCAGGATGGTGCGCCAGTCTTTGCCAAGAGGGGCTTCTTGCGCTTCCGCACCAGCGGCGGTATGATAGAGGAGAGAAACGAACATGTTTTCTATCGAGAACCTCTCAAACTGCTTCTCGAGAGAGCGTGCGCTCTTTCTGAGTCGAGCATGCTCGTGAGACACAGAGCGGGAGAAGTCACTCTGAACTGGAGGTTGGTCCTGGCTCTTTTCCGTTTTCTTCCCTCGTTTCCCCTGTCAGCATCTATTGAGGCTTTCTGCTTTTATGAGGGAGACACATCCCAGGCTCCCAGGAAGGAACGCTGTCTTCCCAATGGTCAGGTGGCGATGGTGATCAATCTGGGCCATGATACTCTTCGGGTCGCGCACCTCCCGTATGCTGATCAGTTTCAGTGCTTTCATGGCGGTGTGCTCACTGGGGCCTTTTCCCAGTTCTCTGTCATTGATACGACCACCATGGTCACGACCCTGAGCATCTGCTTCAAGCCAGGCGGGGCGCGTCTCTTTCTACCGATGCCGGCGGCCTCGTTAACGAACCAGGTCGTGGATCTTTCGTGCATCTTCGGCACTGCCGCCTGTGACCTGCGGGAACAATTGCAGGTGGCCTCGACAAACGACGAGCGGGTTCGCATCCTCGAACGCTTCCTTCGAGAGCGCGCTTGCTGGGAGCAAGCACTACATCCTGCTGTCAGATTCGCGCTGACCTCGTTCCAGAATGGGAACGAGCGACGCTCCATCTCGGAGGTGACCATACAGTTGGGTATGAGTCACAAGCGCTTTATCTCTCTGTTTGAGGAAGCCGTCGGACTCACTCCGAAAGCGTTCTGCCGGGTGCAGCGCTTTCAGGAGGTGTTGCGCCTGATCGAAAACGGGCAACAGATCTCCTGGGCAGATTTCGCCCTGGACTGTGGATACTTCGATCAGGCCCATTTCATTCACGATTTCCAGGCGTTTTCCGGTCTCACGCCACAAGCCTATCTGGCGCAGTGCAGCCCCTATCGCAATCATGTTCCACTCCCCGAGTGAGGACAATTTTTTACAAGACAGATGAACGCTCTTTCCACTAATCTATGAGTGCTACAAAACCATGAACAGGAGGCTCACGATGATGAGCAGCGATCCACCAATGTCCGAACCCATCAAGACCAGCATCGCCCCGTGGCTGTCGGTCAACCGGGCCGCAGAGGCAGTGAGCTATTACCAGGCAGCCTTTGGCGCAGTCGAGCGGTACTGCCTGGAGGGTGAAGAGGGATCGGTAGTCGTCGCTCAGTTGGCCATCGGGGAAGCGGACTTCTGGCTTCAGGAGGACAGCGACTCCAGCCAGGAATCCCGAGACCGGCGTTCGATCCGCCTGATCTTGACAGTCGCCGACCCGGATGCGGTGTTCGAGCAGGCTATCACCGCAGGAGCAACGGAAGTCTTCGCGGTTTCCGAAGAACACGGTTGGCGCATTGGATGCCTCATCGACCCGTTTGGGTACCACTGGGAGATCGGCAAGCCACTTCGCTGATCCCGTGCGACCTTGGTTGGCGTGAACTGAGCGCTGCCAGGAAACCGATAAGGAGAGAAGAGAGATGACAGATGACAAGACTCCGGCGGAAAGCGCCGACCTCAGCGCGCTGAGCGATTTGTGCACACCCTGGTGTATCCATGTGGTGGCAACCTTGCGGATCGCTGACCACATCGCCACTGGCGCTACAGATATCAAGACACTTGCCAGATCAGCGGAGTGCGACGCAGACTTCTTGCAGAGGGTACTCAGGCATCTGGTGGGCAAAGGCGTCTTTACCGAGCCAGCGCCCGGTCAGTTTGCTCTGAACCAAGCCGCTCTAGAGGTAGAGCGTTTCGGCCTGAACCTCGATGGCATCGGTGGCCGCATCGCCCATGCCTGGGGCACCTTGCTGACGGCGGTCAGGACTGGAAAGCCCGCCTATCACGAACGGTTCGGCCTGCCTTTTTGGGAGGATCTGCAAGCCCATTCCGACATCGCGGCGAGCTTTGACACGCTGATGGGACCGGAAGGTCACGGCACTCCCGACCCGGAGGTGCTGCTCACGGGAGGGTGGGAGGAAGTGAAGACAGTGGTAGATGTTGGTGGTGGAACGGGAGCGTTACTAGCGGAGATCCTGCGTGCCCATCCTCAGATCCAGGGCACGCTGGTCGATTTCCCTGGGACGGTGGCCCGCGCCGAGGTGCTTCTGCGGGAGGCTGGTGTGAGGGAACGGGTTCGAACGGTCGGGCAGAGTTTCTTCGACCGGCTGCCCGCTGGGGCAGATCTCTATGTGCTGAAGTCGATTCTCAACGACTGGCCCAACCAAGAAGCACAGCTGATCTTGATCCGTTGTGCCGAGGCTGCGCGTCCTGGCGGGCGTATCGTGATCCTAGGTGGGGTGGTGGCAGACGACAGCGTGTCCTCACTGCTCACGCCGGAGATGGTCTTACTCGGGGGCAAGGAACGCCCGCTGACGGAATTCCAGGAACTCGCGCGCTCGGCTGGGCTCACGCTTCTGACCAGCGGGCGGCTTCCGTCTGGTCACTTTGCCGTCGAGTGTCGTCCGATATGAACTCACTGTGCTTCGATCATCCGCTGCGCTCAATCATCCCAAAGGAACGAGAAGCACAAGAAAGGAACGATCCATGAGCGATCAAGACCATCAGCCGAAACAGACAGCTACTACTCCCACGGGCGTGGAGACCCGTCTCGCTCGACATGGGGGCCTCTCCTACCTGCACATCCCCGCCGTCGATGTGCGTCAGTCAGCTATCTTCTACGAACGGGTCTTCGGTTGGAAGATTCGTGGGCGCGAGACCAGCCACCCTGGTTTTGATGACGGGACCGGGCACGTCAGCGGTGCCTGGGTCACCGATCAGGCAATTTCACGCGAGCCAGGTCTGCTGCCCTACATCTACGTCAATCGCATCGATGATATCATTGAGAAGATCAAAGCCCAGGGCGGCGAGATCGTCAAGGCTCCTTATCCCGAGGGAACTTTGTGGGTCGCGACGTTTCGTGATCCCGCCGGCAACGTGCTTGGTCTCTGGCAGGAAGGCACCCGCTAAGTCACTGGCGGGAATGGAATCGAGGGACATCTCTAGCAGTGCTCGCCGACGAAGCAAAGCTTCGGTGGCAGCGGTCGAGGTGCCTTCTGCCACCAGCGTTGGAAGGACAATAGGACCCTCCTCGAAGAGATGCTTTGCTTCGGTTCTCCAGCAATGGTGATACTTGAATCATCATTGAGTGCGTCGTCGCTGGAGTTCCTGGCGGGAAAAGATGATGGACGATGAGCAAAGCTCGTTCAGAATGTCTTGAACTGTTTACAAGCCAGATTATCCCGGAGGTCGAGCGCATGCCGGTCGCCAGACAGTGGTTCTCTCGGGCATGGAAAAACGAGAAGGAGTGACCGTGATGCAACTCATGGTAACCTCGCAACAGCGCCAGGCAGCCAGACGCGAGATGGTCAGCCAGATGGAGCATGGGATGACTGCCTCAGAAGCACGAAGGCGCTGCCCCGTCCCGATGCACCGCACCACCGTGTATCGCCTTCTCAAGCGCGTCCAATGCGAAGGTGAATACGCATTCGTCGAGCGGCGCCACGGCCACCCGGTCAAGCTGCGGGGAGAGGTGCTCACCTGTGTGCTGGATTACTGCCAGAATCACACGTCTGCTGCAAGCCGCAAGGTCCAATGCCTGGTGGCGCAGCGCTTCGGGATTACGGTGAGTGTCAGCCAACTCAACCGCGTGCGCGCTGCTCACGGGCTGAGCCGACAAGCACTACCGCGAGAAAAAAAACCTACGGCGGTAATATTTCCTTGATGAGCTTCTCCTCACCGAACGACTTTTCTCGTCTCTTATCCTGCTGTACTAGGCAATCTCTGGGATCTTGATCTTTGCACGACTGAGAAATGAAGACACGGGTTTTTCCATTGCTCCGATTTCCTCTTGACGTTCAACCTACTTGAAAGTGGTATCTTCTTGAGTGAGGAGGTGAATAGAGTGTCTGTGACGCTTCAGAAAGAGATGCCATGATTAAAATTCGTGATTTTGCAAAAATTGCTCAAGTAGCGACGTCCACGCTTCGCTATTATGATGAAATCGGAATCTTCAAACCAATCCATGTCGATCCAGAGACCGGATATCGGTTCTATGCCATCGATCAGCTCCTTCGGCTCAACCGTATTCTGGCGCTCAAAGATCTGGGTCTTGAACTGACACAGATTGTGGCGTTGTTGGATGAAGAGGTTTCCATGGAAGCGCTTCAAGGGATGCTTCGGATGAGACAAGCCAAGCTTCAGCAAGCTATTCAAGCTGAACAGGAACAGTTGGCGCGCATCGAGGCACGCCTGAACTATATTGAGCTGGAAGGGCGCAAGCTGGCGCACGAGGTGGTGCTCAAAGAGGTCAGACCACTCAGAGTGGTTGCAGGCTACACACCCGTCAACGGTTCTCGTCCCAACCTGTTTTACACACAGGCTCTTCTAGCTCGGC
>JAFMRP010000387.1 GCA_017354095.1 Ktedonobacteraceae bacterium | reverse complement strand
ATCTACCGGCTCGTGCGCAATTATGGCCGCCGCGCCGGCATCGCCAAGTTAACCGCCCATTCGCTGCGCGCCAGCGGCATTACCCTGATGCTAGAAAAGAACGCGCCTCTATGGAAGGTGCAGGATCTGGCTGGCCACGCTGATCCACGTACGACCCGCATCTATAAAAAGCGCAAGCAGGATCTCGATGAGAATGCGGCCGACGTGCTCAATATATAAGGAGCGGACCACAGTGGGCTCCAGCGATCTGTCGCAAATCACAGCAGGCTGCTGGAGCTTTAGCACCTCTATCCCTTGAGCCATTTCGGCAAGAGCAATCCCGTGGTTTCGTCCGTAATCAGGTGCGGAGCATGACGCAGAATGGACGTGTGCATCTGCTCTTTCTCCTGAGGAGTCATGCATGCAAGCCAGCCGTCAAAGGATGTCTGCAACTGCTCTGTCAACTTGACCTTCCTATACAGGGCCAATACAAACGTTGGTGACATCAGGGGCAAGATAGCAATATAGCTAGAGGCAGTATTTTATGTTCTTGTTTAGACTAACAGTGACCTTCCAGAGCGCCAGAAGGGGTTCCGTGAAAGGATTCAAAAATGATGAACAAACGTGCAAAAGCGTCATTTGTGGATCAGAGGAGGCACTTTTGGCGTCTTCTGAACGGTGGAAAAGCGCTTCGCCTTGCCAATCTTAACCCCTTTAGCCCGTCCCGGCGATTTTCCACGGAGTTGTGGGGAGCGCGCAGGAGTGCCCAATTGTGGCAACAATTTGTTCATCGCGCGACGCACCTGTTGCGGGGTGGCAGGCTGATGAATGCTTTCCCACGGGTGCAGCACGGGTTCCACCAGATCGCGCGCCAGCACCAGGTGATTGAGCACAAGAGCGACAATGTAACTCCACCGCTCAAACTGCTCAGGGGTGCGCAGGCGCGGCTTGGCCCACAGCAACGCTTGTTTCTTGAAACGGTACCCATGCTCCTGACTAAGGCGACGAACGTAGCCTAGAGCGATCTCTCCCAGGTTGGCTTGCTGGTCTCCAATCCAGACAAACCAACTCACGCGAGGATCACGTTCCGAATTTCTGGCATGAGGACGCACCACACGGATCACGCTGAGCTGCAACCACCGAGCTTCTTTCAGGTGCAGGCGCTGCCACCAAGTGATCTCGATGTCTTTGCCCTGGGCGTCCTGGGCCGTTTGCTGTCCCGATGGGCTGCCATGTGTGGCAGGATCATTGGGCTGCAACTTGTCCCCATCCTTGCGCGGAGCTCCTCGTGCGCCCGTAGGAGCGGGTGCAGCTCGATAGAAGCACCGGTTCAACTTCAAGCGAATCAAGCAGCCTTTCAAGGACAGAGCGCTCAATTGACACCACAACCAAGTGGCGTCGTAGGCTCGGTCCAGCACCCCAATGATGGGAGCCGAGCACGAGGTGCACAAACGAGCCAACTGCTCCAGCGCCACTTGCGAAGCCGAGGTGCCAGTGCTCACCCGTTGTTGATCCAGCACATAGGTCCAACTGCTAGGCGTTTGAGGCAAGGCGACCAGGGTCGAAAATTGCCATCCATAGGTCACTGGCTTGTCACATTTGGGCAGATTATGCACGCGTTGGGCGCTGCGATCTTTCGATGTGACGGCTTTGGGGCGAGCGATCCCAGTGGTATCCACCCCTGTCCACAGGAACTGCCCAGCTACGGGCCTCGGCAGATATGTGACCAGCACCCGCTTCAGCTGCGCCTCATCGATGCGGCCATCTTCAAAAGCTTCATACAGACTCGGCCATCGACGCTCAAAATACGGCGACAGCGACAACTCTGGAAACGAACGTGCTCGATCTTCGGTGAGCAGCGCATCGATCGTATTGAACAAGGCGTCTCCCGCTCGCTCAAAGCATTGATACACGGCATGACGAAAAGCTTTCAATGGGTTCAGGTTCATCTGGAGTCTGCCTCCTGTGTTTGTTTTTTGCTCTTCGGAATGTGTTGTAGAGTGAGGTCAGATTGGCGAAGGGTATAGCAGCAAGAAGATGCGGGATGTGTTTTTATCTCTTCCACAACACATCCCGCATCTTCTTGCTGCTGTCCATTCGTCTTTTGAGTGCGCCATGGATTTTTGCCGGAAATAACAGGAGCAAAGCTACGCTTCTTCTGCAATATGCAGAATGATGCGCCCAGAACCATGACCACGCTGACTGAGCTTCTGGGCCTTTGCTGCTTCGCTCAGTGAGAAGGAGGCGGCAATCGCTACCTTTATCTGACCGTTGTCAATCTGGTGCGCGAGCAGGTTCAGCAGTTCGGTGGAGACTTGCGTCAAGAAAGGTGCCGCGCAATACACACCCCGTTCTAGCGCCGTTGCCTCGTCAGGCTGATCGGCGATAGAGACCAGTGTGCCGCTCTGTTTGAGGGTGAGCCATGCGACTTCCAGCGCTTCTCCACCAACCGTGTCGAAGATCAGATCGACATCCTGAAGGTCGTCTAGAGCGTGCGCCTGAGTGTAATCAATCACTGTTTCCGCACCCAGTTCGCGCACAAAGTCCATATGGCCTGTCGATGTTGTGCTGATTACCCTGGCCCCAATCCTGCGGGCGAATTGAACCGCAAAGAGACCAACGCCACCAGCGCCCCCCAGGATCAGTACGCTCTGGCCGGGTTGCAAGTTGCCATACTCGAAGAGCCCCTGCCAAGCAGTCGTTGCACCAACAGGAACCGTCGCTGCTTCGTCAAAGCTCAGTGTTCGAGGTTTCAGCGCGAGTGTACTCGCCGGAGCAATGCTGTACTCAGCATAGGAACCGTGAGAACTCCGGCCAAAGACTTCCTGACCAGGATGAAATGCTGTCACCCCAGGACCGACTTTGGTGACCACACCGGCAAGATCCGCACCGGGCACATAGGGAAGGGTTGGTGGCAAAAAGTCTTTGGCCCAACCCTCACGGACTTTCCAATCACCAGGGTTGACTCCTGCAGCATGGACCCGCACCAGCACTTCGCCTGCCTGTGGTTCTGGCGTGGGGATCCGTTCGAGCTTGAGCTGATCGGCGTTCCCATACGCATGAACTTGTATGGCATTGATCAGTGATGATGGCATCGTAAAAGACCTCCTTCATGTGGAGGCGTTCAAACAGAGCACCTGCGCGCATTCACGAGGGAAAGAAGGAAATAGATCGCTCTGTGGAACGCAACTCAACGACCCGCTCATTCCATCTTCTCTTCTTGAAGGATGGGAGCATCGATTCTGGACACGACCGACGATCTGATGGACGTTCGACGAGAGCCGGCTGTAGACAGGTGAAGGACAAGCCCGAGCACCAGGAAGATACCTGCGCCAAGAGGAAGGAACGAGATCTGGGAACTCACAACAAGTCCTCCGACCGCGCCACCCAGAGCCATCCCAAACAGAGACCCAGAATAGTTCAGGGCAAGCGCAACGACGCTTTGATCGGGAGCTGTGGTGAGCAGGAACGACTGGAGCGGGATCACGATGCCAAAGCCAGCTCCTCCCCAGACGAGGAGGGCCAGAGCAGCAAGCAGCAGAGTCATCGTGGTGACAGGAGTCATACTCAGCACCCAGAGTCCAAAGAGCGTCACGAGCAGGACAATCGTACTCACGATAATGGTACGGTGGACTCCGAAGCGGTCGATAGAAGCACCCCCGAGTGCGATGCCTACCACAGCAGAAATGCCGACAATGAACAGCGCAAGGGCTACCGCTGTCTCTCCTGTGTGCGTGAGAAAAAGAGTAAAAGGCGCAAGGTAGGTATAGAGCACGTAGTCTCCAGCCACAGCGAGCAGCGTTGTGGTCATGATCGCCAGGAGGGCGGGCCGTCTCAGTAACGCTCCAAACATCGGGATCGTGATCACCTTTGGACGGTCAATGTTGGGCACAAGGACGCCAACCCCTATGACGGCCAATCCCCCAAGCACTGCTACGAGCGCAAAAGCAATGCGCCAGCTGGTCAGCCCGGCCAAGAGCGTACCCAACGGAACACTGACGACGGAAGCAATGGTGAAGCCGCTCCCAACGAGAGCCAACGCCTTTCCCCGCTGGTTGGAGGGGGCAAGCGCAGCACCAGCGGCAGTAGCTACGGCTCGAAAGCTTGCCGCACCTATGGCGACCACGATACGAATGACAACCATCACCTCATACGAAGGTGCAAGCGCAGCAAACACGCAGCCGAGCGTAAACACGCTAAGTGCTCCCAACAGCACCCGGCGGACAGAGAAGCGCGTGGCCGCAGCAACGAGGAACGGGCCGAGTAGGGCGTAGGCCAGCGCAAAGATCGTGACGAGCTGGCCGGCAGTACTGATCGAGACCTGCAAACCATGAGCAACATCCGGCAAGATACCAGCAATGATGAGCCCTTCGCTCCCGAGAGCAAATGTCCCGAGGGCAAGCGGAAACACGCGGATACTCCAATGGGAGAGCGGAGCAGGTGATGGTGAATGCGTGGTCATAAGGACCCTTTCTTGAGCAACAGGTGATGCGAACAATCATTGTCTGCATTGTAGTTAGTGTGGTATTATCACGTCAAGCAATCGTTTTTAATCACTCATATCAGCAAAAATGATCGGAAAAACTAGCATGGAATTGCGTCATCTGACCACATTTCGAGTCGTTGCTCAACTCCTGAGCTTTCGCCGTGCTGCTGAAACCCTTGGTTACGTCCAAGCCAACGTGACGGCTCATATTCACGCCCTGGAGGAAGAGCTTGATGTCCGACTGTTCGACCGTCTTGGCCGGCATATCGCGCTCACGGACGCGGGAAAGCAATTGCTGGAGTATGCAGACAAACTCGCCTGTCTCACGCAGGAAGCACAGACAGTTCTCTCGCAGCGAGAGGGAGTTGTCAAGGGGTCAGTCACCATCAGCGCGCCTGAAACGCTCTGGATCTATCGTCTTCCCCCTCTGATGCGTCTCTTCCAGGAGCGCTTTCCCCAGGTACGGCTGCTCTTCTGCCCCCGCCCCTGTATCGATCTCCAGCGAAGCGTGCGCGAGGGAAGCGTTGATCTCGCCTTTGTGATGGAGCCGCCGCTTCAGGCGCGTGGATTGGTGGGAGAGTCATTGGTAGCCGAGTCCATCTCCCTGCTCGTTGCGCCATCTCATCCTCTTGCTCACGCCGAGCTTGTCGGACCAACGGATCTGGAAACAGAAACGCTCTTACTGGTCGAGGTAGGATGCAGTTATCGGACGGCATTTGAGCATCAGCTTGCGACTGCTGGCGTTACCCCTCAAGCGATCCTCGAATTAAGCAGTATCGAGGCGCTCAAACAATGTGCCATGCTGCGGATGGGGGTAGCGGTGCTTCCAACCGTCTCGGTCGTCGCAGAAATCGCTCAGGAAAGACTGGTGGCTCTTCCCTGGCTGGAAAAAGACTTTCAGATGATGACACAAATCATCTGGCATAAGGAGAAATGGATGTCCCCCGCTCTGCAAGCCTTTCTCGCAGTCACGCGGGAAGTCATCAAGGACGCTCACTCATGATTTCGCTGGCATCATCATCTGCTTTGCCCGACTCCTCTCTAGGCAGTACTCCGCATCGAACGAGAGAGCCAAAGCCAAAGGCGAGCGACGTTCTCAAGATGGAACATGTGGGGAGTCTCCTGAGTGA
>JAFMRP010001519.1 GCA_017354095.1 Ktedonobacteraceae bacterium | reverse complement strand
TCATCGTTATAGCTGCGGGTGAGCAGCCAGCCCTCTCGCTCGAACCGTTCTACCAAATCGGCGGGCAGCGCGTTAAGCACGGTTGGCGAGTCGGCCACCGCGGTCGCCCCGCCTTCAGCAGGCGCGTTGAGGCACGCAAACAGCATCAGGCCAGGGAACTCAAGCGTGTAGCTCAGTTCGTGATGCATACACATTGGCTGATTCTGCGGCCATGTCGATGAGGAGTATACGCCGTTCGTATAGGTTCTGCGGGGCGCGAAGGCTTCCCTCTCGGTCATCAGGCCGGTGGTCAGCCGCTCGAAGACGGCACTGCTCTCGGCCACGTCGCGCAGGTCGAGGCCGCGTACCAGGATCGAACCATGCTCGGTGACGGCGGCGCGCAGCGCCTCCCGGTGCTCGGCCGCCCATTTTGGTGGATCGCCGTTGGCCTCGGCCCATAGCATCGGAGGCTTGCCAGGTTGCAGATCCACGTCGAGCAGGAATGCCCGGGATGAAAACGACATCTCAATCTCCTTTCGGGATCATAGAAAATCCAACTATACAGAGCCGGGTTATTTCTTTCTCACTTGAGTGATCTCTGAAGAAGATAACATGGAAATTGCATAAATAATATGTCTAATTTCACAATTACAATCTCTTCTTGATATTCAATCTATAATTCAATCAAATATTGAGTTGCTCGCCTCATCCGTGCATGTTCATAGGAAGCCCTGCCTGTGATATGATAAAACCAACGACGAAATATAAGGAGCTGGTATGCCTGATCATAGACGGGCAGTTATCTGGGACCTGGATGGTGTGATTGTCGATAGCGCGGAGTCACATCGCCTATCCTGGCATCGCATGGCCCGGGAGGCGGGGCTGCCCTTTACCGATGAGCAATTCTGGGCCACTTTTGGCCAGCGCAACGATACTATCATTCCGCAGCTGTGGGGAGAGATGCCCCCAGAGCGGGTTCAGGAACTGGCGGATAGGAAAGAGGAACATTTTCGCGAGCTTATTCGTGATACAGTGGAGCCACTCCCAGGAGCGATCACGCTGCTGAGCGCACTGCATGAAGCGGATTTGCGCCAGGCACTGGCCTCTTCCGCGCCCATGAAGAATATTGAACTGATCGCGGACGTGCTTGGTTTAAAGCGCTACCTTGAGGTGCTGGTGTCAGGCGAGACGGTGCCGCATGGCAAGCCCGCGCCTGATATTTTCTTAAAGGCAGCGGCGGAACTGGGAGCTCATCCGGAAAACTGCCTGGTCATCGAGGACGCGGTGGCGGGTGTAGAAGCGGCTCAAGCGGGGGGTATGCATTGTATCGCCGTAGCGGGTGAGCGCGACCTGCCAGGGCTGCGTCAAGCCGACCTGGTCGTGAGAGACCTCACCGAAGTCACCGTACAACAGATTGAACAGATGGTGTAGAGCACGGCATGGACGCTAAAACGAGAGAGATCATGACGCAGAGGGAGCTGCAAACGCCATCTCATCATCAATCACCTTTAACCTTGTTGTTTATACCCCCTCGAAACAACAGTGCATTATGGCTGGCTCCTCTGCGCGCCGCCTTCCCTTTTGACGATTTTCGGGTGTTTCCAGATGTCGGTGATCCAGCAACCATCGACTGTGCTCTGGTAGCCGACCCACCGCGGGGCGAACTCGCAAATTTCCCCCGCCTCCGGCTCATTCAATCGCTCTGGGCAGGAGTAGATGCCCTGCTTGCTGATCCGACATTGCCAGGCCACATTCCCCTGGCACGACTCGTTGATCCCTCCCTGACGAGCGCGATGTCTGAAAGCGTCGTTGCCCATGTGCTGAGTATACATCGCCAACTCCATATCTATCGC
>JAFMRP010001518.1 GCA_017354095.1 Ktedonobacteraceae bacterium | reverse complement strand
TCTCAAAATGCAATCTCTGTCTTTTTTCTACAATCAATATCCTGCAGGTGACCGGGTCGCGTCCCCGCGTTATGCCTGCTGTGTTTGCCGGTACTGACAGTGTAGATCAGAGATGCATGAACGCGCATCACCCACGTTGATGATCCGCTGCATGATTTTCGCGGCCTGCATGGTGGGTGCCAGGATGACTCCCGCTGGCGATTGTCTGTCTGGTTGGGGATATCCGCCGCCGGGCGGGAATTACACAAGTTGAAGCTGGCGGGCTACTTCGCTGGCGGCGTTGCGGTTATGCACATTGAGTTTGCGGTAAATGCTCTGAACCTGTGTACGGATGGTGTTCACGGAGACGACCAGCTCAAGGGCGATCTCAGGGTTTGAGCGGCCCGCGACGAGCAGGCGCAGCACGCGTTGCTCTTGCGCCGAGAGTGGTTCGATAAGCGGCACGGCGATGGGTGTCACGATGATGGGTTGGCTGGCCTGTGTTTGCGCGAAGGCTTGCAAAAGGAGCCGGACATAGCCGTGCAATGGCTGTCCCGGCAGATGAGGCAGCAGGTCGCGCAGGAGGGGAAATAGCCCCTCGCCTTCATCCAGGAAGAGGCGCTGGAAGCCCTGAGGATAGCCCTGCTCCAACGCTTCGATCAGCAGCTGACGTGCCTCGGGCAATTGTGTACGAGCGGCACAGGCCTGTGCCATCAGCAGCTTGATCTGCAGTACATTGCGTTCCCGTCCAGCCGCCTGCGCAGCGGGCAGCACGTAGCTGAGGGTGGTCAGCGCGTCATCCGCCTCGCGCTGGGCCAGGAAGATGCGAGCCATCAGGAGCGCTTTTTGCTCCTGGAAAACCGGGGAGGTTTCTATCCTGTTCTGAATGGGCGCCAGCTCGCCCGGCTCGTCAGGTTCAGGCGTCTGCGTCTCGGCAGGCGCCGCCAGGGCCAGTGTGCCAGGAATGGGCCGAGCGCGATCATGATGGCCGACAAGTTTGTTGAACCAGTGCTGCGCGGTGGCTATGTCGCCAAGCGAGAGCGAGTGCCGGATAAGCCAGGCCAGCGCCTCCTGGTAGAAAAAGAAGGACTCTTCGAGGTATGGGGGCAAATGAGAAAGAGCGTCCGTCAGGCGCTGTATAGCCCGCTCAGTCTCTCCCTGTGTGTGATCCAGCCGGGCCTGCACCATCTCTATCAACAGGTGGAGTATGGCGGTGGGGATCTCGGTGATCTGATCTACCAGGCGCTCAATCTCGTGCGCCTGCTGCCTTAGCGCTTCCAGGTCGTTCCATTCATAATAGATCTGGATCTGGCCCAGGTGCGCCATAATAGACATATCGTTCAGGCCTGCCTGATTGAGCTTGCGATAGTGCCTGGCGGCCTGGTGTATCTCTCCCTGCTCAAGGCAAATGACGCCCAGCATAAACCTGACGCCGTTCAGCGCGTGCTCATTGCCGGCGACTTCCCAGAGGCTGGCGACCTCCTGGAATAAGGGCCGGGCTTCGTTGAGCTGGCCTGCCAGTAACGCGTCGATCCCTAACGTGCTCAGTGTGAGGCCGCGCCACATGGCATTCTTTTTTGGTAGCCAGGTGAGTGCCTGCCCGGCATAGCTGACCGCCTGGTCGCGTTTCCCCTGCTGGAAGGTCAGAAAGGCTCGCAGGGCGTAGACCTCGCCGAGGCGCGCGAGATCGTCGCGGGCGCGCCAGCCCTCCTCGGCTACTTGCAGCATCTCTTCCATCATCCCCTCGATACGGCGGGCGGTTGCCGCGTCGGGCGGCTGCTGGTCCCGGGCGAATATCAGAGTGGCGGCATAGGCCAGACAGAGCAGGGGGGATTGCTTGAGATGCGGTTCGGG
>JAFMRP010001517.1 GCA_017354095.1 Ktedonobacteraceae bacterium | reverse complement strand
CTGGGCGTGGAAGTGATCGGGCAGGCGAATAGCCCGCCCTTTCTGCACAATCGCCCGGGAGATGCGCTGCCTGATCCAGTAGACGGCATAGGTGCTAAACCGGCCATACGACGGGTCAAATTTGTCGAGGGCACGCAGCAGGCCCAGGTTGCCCTCCTGGATAAGATCGGCGAAATCGAGCCCCAGGCCCTGGTAGGATTTGGCCACGTGGACCACCAGGCGCAGGTTGGCTTCAAGGAAGCGCGTTCTCGCCTGCTGGTTCCCGCTCGCGGCCTGCGCGGCGAGGGCTTGTTCCTCGTCAGGGGAGAGCAGTGGGACCTGTCCGATCTCGATAAGGTACTGACCCACCAGCGGATCATGAGGCCGGGAGGTGGGAGTCTCGTCCCACACCAGCACCCCGTCCAGGGAGGCGTCTTGCTCCATCAGGAAGTCATCAAGCATAGGTGACACCTCTTTCCGCCGCCCCTTTTTCCGCTTCGAGGAGACGCTGAAGCTCGTGGCGGTGACAGGGCAGTCCGTCTTGCTCGACGCACAACAGCGTGATGGTGCCGCAGACCAGCTCGAACCAGGATAAGAGCTCTAATGGTCGAAACGTCGGGACGCAGACCGTAACCGATCGCTGTTTGGTCTGCTGCTGTTGCGCGGGAACCAGAACCGTACAGCCCTGTGTGGTCATCTGCTCGGTACGATAGGCGTCGGCGAACGCTTCCCAGGAGATGCGCCCAGCGCGGTAGGCGGCAAGCAGATCAGCGGAAGGAGCCGCGCTGGGTATCCAGATGTCCACCTGGCTCCAGGCAATACCCCGAGGCCAGTGGCGCATGACCAGGACGCGCAGGCCATCATGAGTGGCCCGTTCCGGTGAGGGGAGGGAATAGACACAGGCCGTCGTAATCATCGCCAGGTCCTCCTTCCCTCGCGACCAATCAGGCGATAGTAGCGCTGCTCGGCGCGGTATTCTTCAGCGGGGTCACTCCACAGGGAAGGGTCCTCCACGCCGGGGTGATGACTCCACAAGGACAACTGCTGCTGATGCTGCATTCGGCGTTGGCGTGCCAGTCGCTGGCGTACCGTGGGCGCGTCGATCCATTCGCCATCCTGGCGCTGTTGCTGAGCCTCGCAGTACTCCCGGTCACACACCCGAAAGTTGCCGCTGGGGCTCAAGCGCCAGGAGTGGCCACTGGCGTGGCACAGGGAGTTACGAGAGGTACGGTGTTTGCTGGTTGAAGGCATGATGACATCCTTTCTGCTTGCGGGGAACGAGAGACAGATGAGGAAAGGATCGTATCCATCCGACTCACCTGTCCTCTCGCATCTGCGCGACGTGACTAGCGTTTGCCGGAGACGAGGTCGGTCGCCTCTTCGGGGCTGAGCGCGCCTGCTGCCACTTGGGCAGCAACTTCGGCGATGAGGGTCTCGTCTTCATGGCAACCGCATGTGCCGTCAGGACAGAAAGGATGCTCCGAGGTATGGACGAGATCGTCTTCCATGGGAATTTCGACAGGTCCGTGATCGTTGAACAGTGTCATGCGTGCGCCTCCTTTGCGCGTGCTCTTGACACCTGGACCGCAGAAACACCATACTGGAGGCTACGGGTCCAGGGTCAGGGCTGTAAAGTGGCTTCAACTGGACTCTCGCTGGTTAGTGTGTTGCAGACACTAGCCAGCATGCTTCTCTGGACAACGCTACGAGAACAAACCTATGGGGATGCGCTACAGGACAATCAGAGGAGAAAGAAGAGGAAAATAAAGACAAAGCTCTCTCACTGTCGATCTGTCTGTAATATGTGTTTTATGCGATGAAATAAAAGGGTTCGACGAGGTCGGGATTGAACCAC
>JAFMRP010000386.1 GCA_017354095.1 Ktedonobacteraceae bacterium | reverse complement strand
AATGGTCTGCCGTATTAAATAATCGCCTCCCCGATCCAGTACAACGCTGGTATGCCGATACAGCCAACAACTATGCCACCAACCACACCATCGCCATTTTTATTCGCCAGCATCTCAAACCATTGGACCGCATTCGCTGTTTTGTCGCCATAACAGAGGAACACCGGGAAGCACTCTACCGCTTTGAATTTCAACATTATGAAGAGCTGCTGGACCTTGACCTTGCGGCCATTCGGGCCGGTCATCCTCAGTACGAACACTATCGCACCGATAAACCGATCTACCTTATCTGCACGAATGGGAAGCATGATGCCTGCTGCGCAAAATTTGGCATGCCTGTTCAGAAAGAAGCCGCGCGCCTCTGCGGCGATCAGGTCTGGCACTGTTCGCATATTGGGCACGATCATTTCGCTGCGAACCTGCTGAGCTTCCCCCACGGCGTATTTTATAGCCGGGTACGGGTGTCAGATGTCGCCCCGTTGCTCGAAGCAGATCGTGCCGGGAAACTCTACCTGCCGAAGGTCCGGGGCAGGACAAAATACACAAACGTGGTGCAGGCGGCGGAAATCTTGTTACGCCAGCGAACCCAACAGGTCGAACTGACCGACCTTCGGCTACTGGAGGTAATGCCAACCGGAGAAAACACCACAACAGTATGTATGCAAACCCGTTCTAGTGTCACCTACACGCTTGTCTTACATCATCGCCTCCACATCATAACCCCACCCCCCTGCACCTGCACCAATGAAGCTCGCAACTATCGCTTCGATTTCACTCTACAGTCCATGCACGAAGAGCGATAGGGTCACCTCTCTCGTCCCCCCGGAAATGTAAGGCTACCCCTTGCGGGTGGCCGGAGGCGGGGGCCGGCTTGCACCCCTCCCAGAATCCCCTTACGCCTTCTGTGAACTGCCCTTCTCAAATTCCCGATAGGTGGCTAAAACATTCAAACGGTGCAAATGCACAAGCAGCGCCTCCGATTCGGGAGTAACGGGCATCGACGCCGGAAGAGAGAGCAGGGCAGGCTGAGCAGCACGTTCCAGAGTCTCCTCCAGGCTCCAGCCTGAGGCAAAGGCCTTCCCAACCTGCTCCTGTAAGGACTGCATGTAGGCAAGAAAGTGTTCAAGTGACCCCTTTCCTTCACCCATTGGACCATGTCCTGGCACAATCGTGTTGATCGAAAGTTGAGCTTGCGTGGCTTTCAATGTTTCGATGTAAGGTCCAGGGCCGCCCTCCAGGAGCATAGCTGGCAGACCCGCTGCCATCAGGAAATTACCTGTCCAGGCAACTTTGTTCTCAGGCTCGTAGACGATGGTGTCGCCTGGCGCATTACCGGGACCAAAGTGCCAGAGCTCCACCACCTTGTTGCCCAGGTCAATGGCGCAGAAGTGTTCGAATACCACATCTGGCCGGCGCCACACCGTCACATCCGCAAGGACATCTTGATCACCACGCAGATTGCCAAAGCGCATCTTCTTTTCGTAGTCGAGATCGCGCATACTCGCCTTGTTCTGCCGGGAACTGATCACGGTAACTTCTTCAGGAAAAGCGGCATTACCAAAGGTATGATCGCCGTGATAGGTAGTATTCACCAGGTAGCGCAGCGGCTTATCTGTCAATTGACGTACCAGGTCCTGAATCTGTCGGGAGATGGCCCCATTGATCCCTGCGTCGATGACCAGGGCGTACTTCTCACCAATAATCACTCCGTTATTATCTTTTGGCGCCATATTCGCCATCAGCGCATAGACGCCCTCTCCCAGCCGATGTGGCGTGAGCACAAGGCCGTTGGGATTGAGATTGGGTCCCAGGTAATCGCGTGGACGTTCGGCCAGTTCACGCGAGGAATGATGTGGATTCGTCATGAGAACAGAACTCCTTTCCGTGTGTACTGATCGCTCGAATCAAGAGATCCACAATGGCAACCAGGCGCTCAGGCGGTGGCGGGGCGCTATCGGTGGCGAGCAAGCCATCGAGCAGCGCGTAGGTGAGCAGCGATCCAAGCAGCATGCGAGCCACAGCTTCCCCATCGAGAGCCTCCCCTTCCTGCTGAAAGAGTGCCGTCAGGGAAGCCAGCGATTGCTCAGGTACGGTTGCACGAAACAACGCTCCGAGCTGGGGAAAGCGTGGCGTCTCGGCCACAATGATGCGTAGCAGCGCCAGGTACTCTGGCTGCATCATCACTGCGATCAGCCGCTGCGAGAGACGCAGCAGGGCCAGTCGAAACGCCTCACGATCCCTCATCTCTGGAAGGCTCTCGACCTCCAACTGAGGAATCTGTTCCAGGGTCAACTGCTGCAGGACATCGGCAAACAGCTCCTCTTTGCTGGCATAGTAGCGATATAAGGTTTCCTTGGATACCCCCGCCGTGAGCCGGATGGCCTCTGTACTGGTCTGTGCGAAGCCTTGCTGTAAGAACAGCCGTCTGGCAGCCGTGAGAATCTGCTCACGCTTGGCCTTCTTGCGGGACGTCTCTTGTTCGGGTGCCATATCTTCTCTCTCCTATCGAACCGAACAGTTCGGTTCGATAAAAGTATAACATGCTGTCAGAAGCTTTGTCAAGAGAACTTTCTTCTTTTGCCCCCATCAACTTTAGTCAATCGCGAGCTTGATTCGCCCGACGCCTTGCTCAATTTGGGCAGGTGAGAGGTGACTGTAGCCCAGGATAATGTCATGGACATGTTGGCCCTTGACAACTGCATGCTGTTCGACAGGATAGACACGTGCTCCTGCCTGCTCAACAGCAGCGATGGTTTCCGCTGTGAATCTTACCCGAGGGAAGCGAGCCACAAGATGGAGGCCGGTCGCGTCACCAAGAATTTCAACCTGGTCGGAGAAATGCTGCCGCAGTTGCGTGATCAGGATATTCCGTCGCTTCTGATACACGCGCTTCATTCTCACTATATGGCGTTCTAGATGACCCGCTTCGATAAACTGAGCCAGTATGAGCTGTTCAAGCGAGGGAGAGTGCAGATCGAGCAAGCGTTTGATGCTGCGAGCACGTTCGACCAGCTCTGTGGGAAGGACAAGATAGCCCAGGCGAAGTGCCGGAGACAGATTTTTCGAGAATGTGCCAATGTAGATCACGCGTTCTGGGCAGAGCCCTTGCAGAGAGCTGATAAGATTCCCCACGTAACGGAATTCGCTATCATAATCGTCTTCGGCCAGGTAACAATCGACGGTACGAGCAAACTGGAGCAGTTGCAAACGTCTCTGAATGGGAAGAATTCCGCCCTGAGGAAACTGGTGGGAGGGCGTCACCAGAATACAACGCGGTCGCTTGGTGTGAGGGAGCAAATCCGTTTGCATACCGTGTTCATCAACCGGCACAGGAACAAGCTGTGCGCCTGAAAACGAGAGAATCAATTGCACTTCATAGTTCACGGGATCTTCAATCACCATTGCATCGTTGGGGGAAAGCAGGAGCCTGTTCAGTAGTGAAAATGCCTGGGATGCCCCTGAGAGGATCAGAATATGTTCTGGTTGGCAGGAGATCCCACGTGTGCGCTGGAGATAGCGGGCCAGAGTGGTACGCAACTCCGGGCGCCCTTCCGGGTTATCATAGCCAAAGAGGTCAGGTTCCGTCTTTGTATAAACGTTTTGTGCCAGCCGGCTCCACTGCTTGCGCGGGAAGAGATCAAGCGCAGGCAGTCCCGAACGGAAATCGATCAGATGGTTTTCCGGCCGCATCGTTGCGGTCGAGAGCGCCAGCGAAACATCAGGTCTGCTTTGCTCTCTCTCAAAATAGAGACCTTCCGCGACATAGGTGCCAGAGCCCGCACGACTTTCGATATAGCCTTCTGCTAGCAACTGATCATATGCCTCCAGAACCACATTGCGCGAAATATGCAAGCTCGCCGCAAGCTCACGCGTCGATGGGAGTTGGGCCCCTCCTTGAAGCGCGCCGCAGAGGATTTGTGTGCGAATGTGCTCATACACCTGCCGGATGAGGGGTTTGGGCGAAGACCGTTCAATGGGAATCCAGAACATCGGGTATGCTTCCCTTTTCTCCAAAGTGGTACCATCACAAATCGTTAGAACTGGCTCTACACCAGACCAGTTCCTGCATGGTATTGTACACCCTGGAATGACGAACATGCTTCGACAACGCTCTCCGTTATTCTATCAAGGTTCAGATGATGGGGCCCCGCCCGCATTTCTCCCTTCCCGTGCCGCCGTAGGCGGTGCATCTGAAGAGAGCCTATCACTGAGAGGTATTGTCCAGATGAAAAAAAGTGCCTTTCTCCCCTATGCGCAGATAACCAGTGCAATGATCCTTGTTGGGAGTACGGTCGTCGCCGGAAAGATCATCTCTGATGGCTTTCCCCTCTTTCTTGCTTCTACCCTGCGTTTTGCCCTGGCTTCAGCCCTGTTGTTCCCACTTGTTCTGAGAGCTGAGAACCCCTTCCCCCAGATTATGAAAAAAGATCTGCTCAGGATTGTCCTCATATCCTTTTTCGGGAACTTTTTGTACAGCATCTTTCTGCTTTACGGCCTCAAGTGGACCTCTGCCACCGAGAGCGGGATTATTTTAGGAACCGCACCAGTCGTCACGGCGGCTCTCTCGTATATGTTTCTGCGCGAGCGGTTTGGGCAGAAGAAGATTATAGGTCTTCTCCTGGTGATCCTTGGCATGGTCATCATCAACTTGAGCGGCAGCGCTCCTTCTGGCACACCACATTCAGTGATAGGTGACCTCCTGATTGGTGGTTCCGTGATCGGAGAGGCCCTCTGGACTCTTTTTGGCAAAACGGTATCATTGAAGATATCGCCGCTTGTCTTAGCCGCTCTAACCACGTTCTGTGGATTTCTCTTCTTTTTGCCGTTTGGCATTGTCCAGGCGATCGACTTCCCTTTTCAGTCGCTGCCAACAAGCGGCTGGCTGGTCGTGGCCTACTACGGATCAGTTGGAACAGTGGGTGCCTACCTTTTATGGTACCAGGGAATACCAAAGGTGCCAGCGAGTACCGCAGGTATGTTTGTGGGAATAGTGCCGGCGAGCGCGGTGATTTTGTCATACATTTTGCTCAAAGAGCCATTTCAGTGGACTCAGGTACTGGGAATACTCTGTGTGCTTGCTGCACTGGTTTGCATTACCGCAGACATCCGCTTTCACAAACCTCGCTCGAACAATCCAGCGTCTCCGCTCAGTTGAACGTCGCGCCCCATTTCTCTTCACTCAAAAAGGTTAAAGACATTTATCTAAATATTATTCACACTCCATTGAATTCGACTAATATACAATAAATATTAGTCGAATTCAATGGAGTTTACTTGTAAAACTCGACATTTTATGCTATACTACCACCATTACATGAATATCGTCTCGTAGCGCATTCTTGTCGCTATCGTCTTGTGTAGTGCGTTCGCAGAGTGCGTCCCCGCCGTGACGCGTCAGATACGGCATATCCCTCATCCCATCGTCTCGTCTTGCAAAAACACGAGACCCGCTCGAAAATATGACATCTTGCACGACCCACCCGAATCTGTAGGGGCAAGGGGTGGCCGGGTGGTGGCACGGGGCCCTTGAGGTTGCCCTTCTCACTTTGTCTCCCTTTCCAACAGACGTTCCAAATGGACCACCCATATCGGTGCGGATGAAGGTGG
>JAFMRP010000385.1 GCA_017354095.1 Ktedonobacteraceae bacterium | reverse complement strand
TGGACGCCATCTTCATCTACAGCAGCCACTCTGTGATTTCCTATAGCCTATGGCAGAGAGTGCAGCGTTTGTTGGGATGGTTAGGTGATCACTGGCAGGAGGAGGATGAAGGGATATGGGAGGTGCGTGGAGGGCCGCGGTGTTTTTTGCATTCACGTCTCATGAGTTGGGTCGCCTTTGATCGTGGTATTCGTATTGCAGCTGATCGGGGGTGGCCTGCGCCGGTTGAGCGCTGGGGGCGGACCAGGACGGCCATTTACGAGCAGATTATGGAGCGAGGTTGGAACGAGGAGAAGCAATGTTTCACGCAGTACTATGGCAGCGACGTAGTGGATGCCAGCGCGCTAATGATGCTGCTGACGCGCTTTACCGGTCCGCGTGAGCCGCGTATATTATCCACGATAGAGCGTATAAAGAATGAATTATCGATTGGTGCATCCGTATTGCGTTATGATCCGAAGAAGGCGGCGGACGATGGTCTGGAGGGCAGCGTAGAGGGAGCTTTTAGCGCTTGCAGTTTCTGGCTTGTAGAATGTCTGGGGCGTAGTGGTCAACTGTGGGATGCGCGCATACGCCTGGAGAAGCTGCTGTCTTTGAGCAATCATGTGGGCCTGTATGCTGAGGAGATCGGCACAACCGGCAGTGCGTTGGGCAATTTCCCGCAAGCTTTTACGCACCTGGCGCTCGTCACTGCCTGCCTGGCATTAGATGAGGAGTTTGATGCATATGAGAGAAAGGGAGGGAGACGGCACCTGGAAGTGGCTCGCAGAATATAGTGGGAAAGGAAAACTCTCTGTGATGATGTGCCAGTGCTTGACCTTACTGGCCACAGAGAGTTTCTGATGATTGTTGTCAAAGCGGATGTTATGCCGAGGTTCGGGTGGTTCCGATCATCTCGCGCAGGCGGGTCTCATCGGCGCTTGAGAGGGATGATTGGATTAAATCGAACTTGTACTGTTTTAACTCTGGAGTGATCTTATCCATCACGGCGCCATGCGTCAGCAAGAAGAGCGCGGCCTGGCCGGGCTGAATAGCGTTTGACACCTGTTTGATGAAGTCGTCGCTGATCCCGATGTCAGTGAACTTCGCGGCAATGGCGCCGGTAGCAGCGCCGATAGCGGCCCCGAAGACGGGGACGAAGAACAGCAGACCAATCAGCAGGCCCCAGAAGGCGCCACCCAGAGCTCCCGGGCCTACCAGATCATTGGCCTGTTGTATTTTTGGTTTCCCTTTGGCATCCCGTGTGACAGTTGCCGCATCATCGACTTTGATCAGGTGCTGATCTTGCAGGCGTTTCAGGGTAGCAAGCATTTGTTGAGCAGTTGCTTGATCCTGAACCTTGAGTACGAAAAGGTTGCTGCTCATACGGTTGAACTCCTTGTTACTGAGATAGGTGTTGTGATCAACGCCATAGGAAATACACCGCTGTGGGCGGTGGGAGAGGAAAGAGATACCCTCTCACAGACAGATCTGAACTACGTCTATTTCAATCATACCGATTCCGTAAAATGAGAGGGCTTCAGGTTGGAAAGGCGGAGCGAGTGTTCTGCTCTGCTTGAGGGGATGATTTCCGGGCGTTGTCAGGATGGAGGCTGGTCTGTGAGTGGCTGGCTGGTGGATGATTCTTCGAGAAATTCCTCGGCGTGGGTTTGTTGCCAGGTGCGCCAGGCGGAGGTCAGGAAGATTTGTGCGATGCCGGCTATGGGAGCTGCCAGGATTGCGCCTGGCAGGCCAAAGAGTGCCGCGCCCACCAGCAGGGCGAACAGGGCAACGACCGGGTGGAGTCCCACGGCCCCGCCGAGAATGCGTGGAATCAGGATCTGGCCATCCAATCCTCCCTGGACCAGGCCAGAAAAGATTGCAACGATGATGCCGACCTGCCAGTTGCGGCTGATGAAGGCGAAGAGGATCACAATGGCGGCAGAGATGTATGAACCGATTTGTGGGACAAACTCGAAGATAAAGACCACCAGGGCCAGGAGCAGCGCGTAGGGAACGCCGATGAGGTAGAGTCCAACGCCCATGATGATGGTAGTGATCGTTGCGGCCAGGATCTGACCGCGCAGAAAGGCGCCCATGATTTTATCCAGCGTATCCAGGAAGAAAGCGATTCGTACGCGCTGCTTGTGTGGAGGTTTTGTACGGAGCCAGTGCAGGATACGGGTGCCATCGAGAATAAAGTAGATGCTTGACGAGGTGATGATGATGCAGCTAATTACCAGCCCGAAAAGGCTAAAAGCCAGTGGAAGCAAGGAACCGGCGAAGTGTACGACCTCGTTCAGAAACTGTTGACCTGAGGCTATGAACTGCTGGGGAGTCACGCCCACCTGTTTCAGTGTATCGATGAGCGGTTGCAGGCGCTGTAGCATAGCGGGCAGATTCTTTTGTGCCTGTTGAATGAGGCTGATCAGCTGGGTGAGGGCTACCCAGAAGACGTAGTAAAGGATAAGAAACAGTCCTACCAGCACAGCCAGATAGGAGATGAGGATGGCCAGTGCGCCTGGCATCACGCGTTTGAGCAGCTTGACCAGGGGGTAGAGGACATAGGCAATCAGCAGTGAGATTCCCATCAGTATCAGTGGGTAGCCAATCAGGCCGATGAACCAGAAGGCGATGCCAGCGATGGCGATCCAGGCCAGGACGGTCAGGGATATGATCAGTCTGCGGGGCCAGTCTGGTCGAGGGTTGCCACTGTCGGGTGTGGTGGCTGGATGTTCGGTTGATGCTGACATGTGGGTATCCCTTTTATCGCTAGTGGTTCATCAACCAGTGTGCCAGGGCCTATTTCATCCCTTTGGGTGATACTGATTAGAGCGTCAGGCGCAACTTTTCCTCGGGCATGTGCAGTTTGCCCCGGCTAAACGCGTCGATGCGTCCCCAGCGGCCGGGCAGGTCCAGGATATCCAGCCGGCCGAGCATACTGGGGATGGCAGGATCTACTAATAAGTGATCGCCAGTTGGCTCCAGTCCCATCATGGCTCGTATCAAGAGCAGTGGGGCCCCGGCCGCCCAGGCCTGGGGGCTACAGGCGGTGGGATATTTCACAGGGAAGCCGGTGAGGCTGCGCGGATAGCCGGCGAAGGCTTCGGGCAGGCGTCCCTTGAAGAAGCTCGCAGCTTCCAGGATGCCGACCGCGATGCGCGCTGCCTCTTCCTCATAGCCATAGCGGCGTAGCCCTAAGGCGATGATGGAGTTATCATGAGGCCAGACCGTGCCGATGTGGTAGCCGATGGGGTTGTATCCTCCCTGGCCTTCGGCCATAGTGCGAACGCCCCAACCGGAGAACAGCCGTTCACTCATCAGATGGTTCACGCAGGACTGCACTTTGTCGGCGTCGATAATGCCGCTCCAGAGGAGGTGGCCGATGTTGGAGGTCAGGGAGTCAACCTGGCGTTTCTGGCCATCGATAGCCAGGGCGAAGAAGCCGCGATCAGCGATCCAGAAATCCTGGTTAAAGCGGCGTTTCAGCTCTGCGGCTTCGTGTTCCAGGCGTTCTGCCAGGGCCACATCGTTCCAGAACAGGCGTGCGAGGCGAGCGGTGCGCAGTTTGGCGTCGTAGACATAGCCTTGAGTTTCGCACGTCGAGCGTGGTAGTTCGGAGGGGGACCCGTCTGAGAAGAGGATCGAATTTGTGGAGTCCTTCCAGCACTGGTTTTCCAGGCCGGTCTGTTTATTGCGCCGATCGTACTCCACGTAGCCATCGCCGTTGCGGTCCCCATAGGTATCGATCCAGTTCAGGGCGCTTCTGGCCTCGATTTCGAGATTGCGCACCAGCGTGGTGTTGCCCGTCCAGCGCTCGTACTCATCGAGCAGGATAAGGAACAGAGGGGTGGTATCGGCGGCGCCATAGTAGGGTGAATGGGGTCGTTCTTCGAAGGCAGTCATCTCGCCATAGCGTAGTTCATGGATGATTCTGCCGGGCTCCTCCTCGCGAAAATCGTCAACCATCAGGCCCTGCCAGGCTGCCAGCGCGAGCAGGGTTGCCTCAGCGAGCTCGGGGGTAAAGGGTAGAGCCTGCAAGCTCGTGATGATGCTATCCCGGCCGAAGATGGCCATATACCAGGGGAGTCCTGCTGCAGGCAGACTTTTGCCGGACAGAATCTGAGGATAGAAGCGTAGAGAGGCCAGGTCTACCAGGCTGCGCTGATAGATACGTTCGAGCCAGTGCCATTCGCACGAGAGGTGGGGTGCGGACGCTAACCATTGCTGTAGTTCAATGGGTTTTTCGACGCTGGTTCGCAGGGGGCTGGCTGTGGTTTGTGTATTTGTGCGGGTCATGGCGACATCCAGGTTGGTTGTCCACGAGCTGTGCGGCTCCATATGAACGTGGAAGGTCATACCATGTTCATCGATGGTGGTATCGGTAGTAGAGGTGATGCTGACTTCGCGCACGAAGTGCTCCCGGCGATATCCCAATGTGAGTGTCTTGCGTGCCTGATCGATCTGTTGGTAGCACTGGCCTTTTTTGGTGAGGGCGTCTTTGACCTCAAACAGATCGGCAAAGTCGGAGGCGGCTTCAATGCGCAGGAGCAGATCAGCCGGTTTTCCCTTATGGTTCGAGATGGTGATCTCTTCGTGAAAACCCTTGCTCACGATCCGTTTCCGCATAATCGAGAAATCCGCGTCCACGTAGACAGTACCTGTGCCGGGCACGAGAAAGAAGCGGACGGCGAAGTAGTCCAGATCGTCGGTTGAAAGCAAGTTGGGGCGTACGCCGTCGATGGTGAGAATCCAGCGTGATAGAAAGCGGGTATCAGACGAGAACAGGCCAGCAGGCTCGGACGGCGAGGCATCGATGTCGCCATGCTGGTCACTGACCACGAACGTATTGCCCTCAAGAATGCTGACGGTGTTGCTGCTCATGGTGGTCGCTCCTCTCGCCTATCGCTGAACCAGTTCTTCGGATGGGAGACGAAATAACATGCGTGTGCACAGATTTGCCAGGCTCACGTCTCCAGTGACGATGAGCCGGCCCTGCAAGAAGGCTGTAAAAGGATACAGCTGTCTCTGGATCATGCGTACAAAATCTTCCTGGCTGCAAGTGAAGATGCAGTCGGCTGGTGTATTTTGATCACATGTATGAGTGGTCAATTGACCCTGGTTGAGTTGTATGAGCCAGTTCCCAGCGTTCTCTACCCTCCAGAGGCAGGTGCCGTTTATTTCTTTAAAATGGGGGTAGGAGCGCTTTGTTGCGAGATGCTCAAAAAAAGCTTCAATGGCAGCCATATTTTTACCTCCTGCAGGGATGTGCCATGTGCAAATATCCGCGCGGCCTCACCAGATCATATATATATAATGTAACCAATGGTCAAAGTCATCATATAAATGGAACATTTTTCGGGCATTGCTATCATGGAAAGTAGAAGATACACACCTATAAGAAGTTGTGAAAGGATGATAGTTTTATGTCTCAACAGGCGCTTGCTCGTTATGCGCCCCTTGCTATTCGCCTGATATTTGGTCCTATTTTTTTGCTTCACGGGATGATGAAGTTTATGCACCTTGCCAGTGCCGCCCAATTTTTTGGGCAGATAGGTATTCCTTTGCCCCAGATTGCGGTGCCGGTTATCGCAGCTCTTGAAGTCATCGGTGGGGTGGGGCTTATGC
>JAFMRP010001516.1 GCA_017354095.1 Ktedonobacteraceae bacterium | reverse complement strand
TATTCCACCGACGCCAATAATGGCGAGCGATCCCTTTGTTTCGCGATAAATATGGGCGATTTTTTCTGTCGCCATCTTGCGGTATGCTGGCGCGTCGCCGCTGACTCCTCCCGCTTCATTACGCCATCGTTCGCCATATGAGGCTTTGATATCCGGGCTGGTCGTGGTGTTGGTTGCGATGATGCCGGTCAGGCCGTGAGCCAGCACCACATCAATCACATCGTTGACAGCCTCTGGCGATAGTTCCGGGGCGATCTTGACCAGTAGCGGCTTTCGTCCACCCATGCCGTCCATCGTCTCATTGACAGCCTGCACGATGTCGGTGAGCGGTTTTTTGTCTTGCAGCTCTCTGAGTCCTGGTGTATTCGGCGAGGAGACGTTGATCACAAAATAGCTCGCGTGAGGATACAGGTTTTTGGTCACGATGGCGTGCACCTCCGGGGCATGTCCCGCCGGCACCGTTTTGTTTTTTCCCAGGCTGATCCCTATCGGAATACTGCTCCCCCGATATCTTTCTAGATTACGCGCCACCGCGTGCATGCCAGGGCTGTTAAAGCCAAGCCGGTTGAGGGTGACGCCGGGGGCGAGCATAAATTGACGCGGTTTCGGGTTGCCCTCCTGCGGATCGGCGACCACCGTGCCCACTTCAACGCCTGCAAAGCCCAGGGTGTATAAGGCTTTGACCGCTCGTCCCGCTTTATCCCAACCAGCGCCAACCAGCACGGGATTCTCAAATGTGATTCCACCCAGAGAGACAGAGAGTCTTTCATCCATGAAGCGCTGGTGACGGTCTGCAAAGAGCTCTAAGAGTTTCAGTGTCAGGGGGGTTGCCTCTGCCAGGTGGAGTGCCTCTGCCGCCCGTCTATGCCATGTCTCTGAGTCAAGATGCATTAAAATTGGATCGATAAGTTCTTTGTACATAATCAGTTCGCGCTTTTTCTAACGCTTCTTGCGGCTGTTGTATGGTTTTTTAATCTGCCTGGAGCCTCGACTGGTGCTGCCAGAGGCTCCAGATTGATACACATGCTACCGCTGGTGATGCCAGCAGGGTAGTTTTGAGCACTAGTTATCCTCATTAAACGGTGGCGAGAGGGATTCATGTCCGGCCCGCTCCTGCTGCTGGTAGCAGACATACGAATAGATGTAGAGAAAGACTACACTCGCAATGAGCGGAACCAGAATTCCCCAGAGACGCAGAGCAGGAATAAAGCTGCATGGAATGCCGATCAGGCCCACTGCCACAAAGAGCCAGCCCCCCAGCCGATGCGTGCGTTCCCATACGGGCGCGCTGGTCAGGCTCCAGGGTGTTCTGATCCCGGCCCAGAAGTTGCGACGCAGCTTGCCCATGTAATTGCCCAGGGCGATGAAGAGTACCGAGAGTGCCAGCATGACTATCAGGGACATATCAAAGCCAACGCCCAGAGCCTGTGCAATCGTCGAAAGCTGGATAATCAGCATAAACAGCATCAAGATCGTCACAATGATCTTCCGTACCTGGAGATTAGCCGTGATGTCCTCTCGTCCTCCCAGGCGTGGTCCGACAGCCGTCAATACACGAATAAGCACGTAGATCCCGATGCTGATCAGTGGATAGAGAAACGTGCCCATCCATTTTGGACCATAGCCATTCGCCCGTCCATCGATTCCCCAGTGGATTGGCATAGCAGCATCAGGCAAAACGGCAAAGCCGTACACAGCAACGATCAGTTGGATGGCGATAATCGCCCAGATTAACCAATCGATTGCGCTTTGAAATCCTGGTCTGGGCGTTATTTTATCCCCGGTGTCGCGAGAAGTGTTCATCCGTATCCTCCCTGGATACATCCATTTCTTCTT
>JAFMRP010001515.1 GCA_017354095.1 Ktedonobacteraceae bacterium | reverse complement strand
ATCCAATCCTCGCCTGTCCCACCGCGTCTGCCACCTTTGCCAGAAGAGGCTTTGCTGGAGTAGGCGAGCGCACGATGTACCTCATAGAGCGGTGTCGTAGTCTGCCTTACCGGTACTTTGTTGGTTCGGGAAATCGTCTCTGAATTGGTGCGTCCATTCTGAGCAATGTGTGCTCAATCGAGTATCATTTGATGGGTTTACTGCGTAGGGGAATCCCGAATCAACAAACAACCGGTAATGTCAGCGTGCTGTTCTTCCATCTGCTCAAAGGTCATGGCTCTTTCCTTCTTTCTTCAAGAGGTCTGTGATACTCACAAACGTGATACACTCAAGCGCACTGGGTTGCGGCGAAGGTAGCCCTCATCTACTGCCCATTGGCAAAACCGACGCAACCCAGAAAGCGCCTTGCTGCGGGTTCGAGGCGCACGACCAGATCTCTGAAGCGCGTCCATATACCCACGCACCGCCGTTTCCGTCACGAGTCCTATATGGAGGGGCGCTCCTCCTGGTTGCGCGGCGAGCCAGGCCGCAAAGTCACGCATGGTCGTCAGATAGGCCGCGACCGTTTTCGGGTCGCGCGCCCCCAATACCTGTCGGAACTCTTGAAAGAGAGCAGGATCAGTGCGGGTATCTGGCATCTTTTTTTCTCTATTTCGCTCACAATGATTCTCCGACGAGATTTCGCGGCCAACTTTGGCCTTTTCCCTGCTGTGTACAACGAAGCGGAGCGTAAGAATGGGAGGAACCTGACCGAGAATGGCTATTCTCCGTCAAGTGTTCTCGGTCATGCTCCAATAAGGGAGCATGCATGCCGGAATGGACTCGTGTCCGCCAGGTGTGAATTCCCGTCCGGCGACCCCGACGTTTGATAAAAGGAGTGTGATGCACGTGGCCTTCCACAACTACTCAAACGTCCGTGGCGCGTGCTCACGGCGTTTTCACCGCAGGGAGCGGAAAAAGGCACGGATATCTTCGGCCACTGCATCTGGTTGTTCCCATTCGGGGAAGTGGCCGCCTGCAGGCAGATCCGTCCAGCGATCAATGTCATAGAAACGCTCGACCCATGAGCGAGGCATGGGAAACATATCTCTTGGTGGCTGTGCCCATGCCAGCGGGACTTCGATATGCCTCCTTTGAAAGGCGGGACGGGGTGATTCGTAGTAGATACGAATCGACGAGTTGATCGTCTGCGTGACCCAGTAGATCATGATGTTGGTCAGCAGTTCATCTTTGCTAAAGGCTTTTTCCACATCCCCATCGCAATCGCTCCATGAGCGGAACTTCTCGACCATCCAGGCGGCCAGACCTACCGGAGAATCGTTGAGTCCATAGGCGAGCGTCTGGGGCTTTGTCGCATGGAGGGCGGTGTAGGCCGTCTCCTGAGATCGCCAGTGCTGAAGATGGTTCACATACGCTTGCTCGGCAGAGGTCAAATCGTCGGGGAGAAGGCCACCGGGAATAAGCGTACCGCCTGTATGAAGGCCGACAAGCGCTTGTGGATGATCAAACGCGAGTTGCAGCAGAATGCCACGTCCCCAATCGGTGCCGTGTGCAGCATAGCGACGGTAGCCAAGTTCCTCGGTCATCAAGGTGTTGAACAGATCAGCCATCTGCTTGATCCCCATACCAGGCTGCTTGGGCCGGTCAGAGAAACCATAGCCGGGCAGCGAAGCCACAATCACGTCGAAGGAGTCCAAGGTGTCGTCCCCATGCGCCTGGGGATCGCTGAGGAGTGGAAGGAGCTTTAACATCTGGACAAACGAGCTGGGCCAGCCATGAAGCAGCAGCAGTGGCATCGGGTTGGGTCCTTTGCCTGGTTCGTGAATGAAATGGATATGCA
>JAFMRP010000384.1 GCA_017354095.1 Ktedonobacteraceae bacterium | reverse complement strand
ATTTCCTGCGTACGTTTCAGTCTCTTTTTCATCAGACGCCGCACCAGTATCTTATCAGCAAGCGCCTGGAGCGTGCTCAGCACCTGCTCAAAAATACTGATCTCCCCGTAACCGAAATCTGTCTGGCCGTTGGTTTTGAGAGTCTTAGCTCATTCAGCTGGCTCTTTCGCCAGCGCGTCGGCTGTTCTCCAACTGCGTATCGCGCCGCAAAAAAGTGATTTTGGAGAAGTATCCTCGCCCATTTTGTGGCATACTCTTCCCATAATCGAACCACATCAACACTCAGCGAACGAAGGGAGAAAGCTAATGGAGAAAAAATCAGCACTCGATCCAGCACTTGTCCAGGATTTTGTCGCTAACGCTCATGGGAACCTGGAGCGCGTTCTCCAACTGTTGGAGCAAGAACCAGCACTGATCAATGCTGCTTGGGATTGGGGTGCAGGAGATTGGGAAACAGCCCTGGGAGCGGCTGCTCATATGGGCAGAAAAGATATCGCGCTCGTCCTGCTCGATAGAGGCGCCAGAATGGATATATTCGCGGTAGCCATGCTCGGGCACGTAGAGATTGTCCAGGCCATGCTCAAGGCATTCCCCAATGCCCGTCACGCACGAGGCCCCCACGGCATTCCCCTGCTAGATCACGCACAAGCCGGCGGCCCAGAAGCCGCCCACGTCGCAGAACTCCTGCAACAACCCGCATAAGTCAGCATTAAACTGAATAGTTCGGTACTAAAGACATAACGGGACAATTTCTCCAATGCCTCTTCAGAAACGAATCCTGTAGTCAATGCGTGATGGGGGATAACTAGAAAAACTACGATAGCTTATCACGAGCGTGTGTAGCCTTCTCATTGGAAATGCGCTTGCTGTGCCGAGAAAAGCGCGCATTCGACGCTTTCAGTTAACGGTACAAGTCGAAAACAGGAAGTGAGAACAAGATGAAGTCGCTAATAACAACGGCAGAGGCATCACTCCCCCATCAAAACTCTGTGCTCAAGAAAAACGCGCTCTGCCTTACCGTAGGGGGATAGTCGCGTTACTGTTTATTATCGGTATGACAGCACCAGCGTTCGCAAGGAGTACAATGCCCACAGGTGCCACCGATCAGAGCATGACGGCCCCGGCTGCCTTTATAGATACGGCGATGCCCAAAGCGAAAGAGCTTGACGCTCAAACAACCTGTACCTGGGGACCTGTGCAGCGAGGAGGTCATTATATGTACAGATATCAATTTTGCGTAACTGGGTACACCAAAACAACTTGTAAATGGTACTACTTTCACGGTTGGCGAAGGGATGGCTGTGAGAGTTACCCTGTGCTAAACTGAGTTACGCCTCCATCGTGCCCACGGGAAATGTAGGGCCCTCCCTTGTGGAGGATTCCTTTCCGACCACCTGACCGAAGGTAGACGCGCAGCGTCGTTGGTGGTCGGAATACCGAGGCCAGCCGGTTCGCCGTCTTGCCGACCTCGTGCCGCTTATCACCCTTTTACCATTGTGATTTCTCAAACTTCATCAGACGGCAGCTCGGCCTCACAGGAATATTCCAGCCATTACACATGTTACAAAGGGCATAAGAGAGAAAACAGCATTGTTCTCCTTTTTACATAAAAGAAAAGCCCTGCTTGAAAGGAAGCAACTCTTATGCCATTTCAACTACCAGACGTAGCAACCCCGTTCGGTCAACGCGTCGCGCGCCGCTTGCGCGAGGCGCCTGTAATCTGGTTGACAACCGTTGACGCCAAAGGGTATCCACAACCCGCTCCAGTCTGGTTCTGGTGGGACGAAAGCACGTCAACTATTTTAGTATACAGCCGGGCAGGTGCTAAACGTGAGGAGCACTTGCGGCAAAATCCCAGGGTATCCCTGAATCTCGATGGCGATGGGTCGGGCGGTGATATCATCGTCATCACAGGCCAGGTCCAGATAAGCACCACCGATCCCTCGGCTGACCAGTTGCCAGTCTACGTCGATAAATATCGCGACTTTATCGCGCGGAGCTTCGGTACGCCCCGGCATTTTGCCGAGCTTTACCCGGTTCCGCTGCGTATCCGTCCCACACAGGTGCGTGGCCATTAATCTGGCTCTTATAACCTGGCCAGCATAGCCGGGAGCTCGATCAGCGAGGCGATTTCGGCGTCTGGACGAATCTCGGTCGTGTTGCGCTGCTGGTAACGGTTGAGCCAGGTGGCATATATGCCTGCTGCTTGTGCTCCCACGATATCGTTGAGCAGCGAATCACCTACATGCACGGCCTGCCCTGGTGTAACCCCTGCCTGCCCTAACGCGATCTCGTAGAGACGAGGGGACGGTTTGCGAACGCTGTGGTCATGCGCGAATACAACGACATCAAACGTGTTGGGCAGACCGCAGCGCTCGGGATATGTGTTGCCGTTTGAAATAAGGCCAAGCCGGTAGCGCGTTTTCAATTGCCCTAGCGCGGGAAGCACATCAGGATACATCTCAATATGAGTGAAACGGTGATGCAAGTAGAACTCCGTCAGGTAGGCAGCCAGCTGGGGATCTGGCCGGCCCAGAATGGCGAGCGTGCGCTCGAATGCTTCCTGGCGGATCTGTTCGTGAGTCAGACCCTGTCCCCGTCTTTTACTGGCAACCTGAGCTCGCATCGTGTCCAGGTCGCTCGTGCTCAACTCCTCCGTTCGTGGTCCAGGCACCCGGCGACGCAGTTCGGCCAGGGTCTGTCCCAGTGCATAATGCAAGACCTTCTCAAAGTCCCAGAGCGTCCCATCTGCGTCAAAGAAAATAATAGAGATCGTCACTGTACCCGCAGCCGCTCCTCCTCTGGATAATGAGAGATATCTCCATAGAGCTCGATCGAGAACTGGCCATCTTCAACGACGACCTTGCTCAACGCCGTCGGATGCATGAAAGGAGTCTCCCACAACTGCTCCAGGGAGCCATGTTCAAGGTGACATAGCAGGGTTTTTAGGGCGCTGGCGTGCGAAACGACTAGAAGCGTCCCACCCTCGTGTTGTGTGACCAGCTCGTTGAATACTTGTGTGACCCGCTTTTGCACATCATGGAACGATTCGCCACCGTTTTCCGGCTGATAAAGATGTGGCGTCTCGCGGTAGGCGATATGGGAGGCTGAGTGGGTTTTCCGGATCTCACTCGATGTTTTGCCTTCCCATGAGCCCAGGTGGATCTCGCGCAGATCATCGCGCGGGACCAGTTCGCACGTTCTGTGGGCGCGCAGAATCTCGGCGGTGCGATATGCTCGTAGACTGGAACTGCTGTAAATAACGTCAAAGTAGATATCAATCAATGCATCGCGTAGCCACGTTGCCTGGCGAACCCCCATTTCAGTCAGAGGGGAATCGAGGTGCCCCTGTGCTCTCCTCTCTACATTCCACTGCGTCTGGCCATGTCTTGCCAGATAGATCGTCGTTCTGCGCATGCCTTCGTGAAGCCTTTCCTGGATCGTCAACATGTATAACTGTACCGTAATTGCCTGAGACAATCAAGCCTGGCCGTCTGGTAAGCTTGACTATATACTGCTAGACGTTCCTCTTCGCGAAACATGACATAAAATAGTACCATGGTGTACCTTCCTGCTGGAAAGGTGTCGCCGAGAAGAACAGAATAAGAGATGCCCTTCCCATTGGTGTGTACTGAAGCGGGGGTGCAGGGGCGTAGCCCCTGCCGGGGGATCGGGGGTGTCCCCCGACTAACTCTTCACTTATTTTGCGAGCCGCCGCAGGCGATTCCTCGCAGACCGCCTGACGAACGTAGTTCGTAGCTGCGCAGCAGCGTTGGTGGTCTGGACAAGAGGGCGGCGAGAAGTGTGTCTGAAGTGAACGTGTAGGGGTTCTCCCTTACGGCGGGCCAGCTCATAGAAAAAAGAGCTTTGTGAAGAGGAAGGGGCTTCACAAAGCTCTTTGAGGAGAACACCCGGGTCACCATTGACCCCTGGCGCGATAGAAGGAAAGTGGGTTTTTGCTTGAATCGCAAATAGACCTTCACAACGATAAAAAGCATCATCTATTTACGATGTTAACATAATTGATCTATTTTGTCAACAATAAAGCCGATAAAAAATGAGAGAACGTCAAATATACGTTCTCCCACCTGTGCTTATTTTCTGTCAGCTGGCCGAGATCACCTTGTCCAGCTGGGTCCAGAAATTTTCTGTGGCCTGCCTATCCTGCTTTTCGCCCGCGATAGTGACTGGGCGGCAGCCATCTCGCTGGGCCAGGACCGTAGCCAGCGTTTTTCCACCCTGCTGGAAGGTCAACGTATAGTGGGGGCCGCGCTCCATAGTGCAGAACTGGTTCGGCGGCATCAGAGGCAGGGCATACGTCGTAGCGTAAAGCTGCTGGACCAGCCCGGCGGTCTTAAGGGTGACGACCGGCTTTTTCTGCGTGGTAGGACTGGGCTGATCGATCTCGATACGCACCGTGTCCGGCTTGTTCCCCGGTGGAATAGTTGGTGCTGGCGGCTGTGCGCCAATGCTCTGGCCGCACCCACTCAACGTAATCAGCAATCCTGCCAGCAGCAGGCCGGAAAGTGGTAAGAGTACCTTCTGAGTTCGCATTACACCATCCTCCTCGCGAATCAAAAATTAAACAGGCGATGCTCCTATCTATATCATAAAGGCCGCCACATCAGTGTGACGTTATGGCGGCTACATTTGTTCCCCTCATCGTTCTCCCCGTCTTCAGAAACAGGCAGCCGGTGATATGAAGCGAAATGTCGTGCTTAATCGTATTAACAATAAAATGAGTATAGCGTCTGCAAGGAGGTTATATAGATATGACCATCTCATTTACGAGCCTGATCGTCTGGTTGGTTATCGCGGCCCTGGTTGGCTTGGTCGGGGAGTTTATCGCGCGTCGGCGTACGTCGGATGGCCTGCTGGGTGCTACCATTCTCGGCTTTCTCGCCATTTTTCTGATAGTGGGCGTGCTGCGCTTCTCCATCGTGGGCGAGCCAACGATTGCCGGCGTACCGCTGATCAGTTCGATTATCGCAGCGGCCATCCTGGTCTTCATCTGGAGCCGCTTCGCCTATCACCGGATACGCCCATATTATCGTCGTGGCGGCCATATACGCCGCTGGCGCCGCCGCTGGTGGCGGTAGGCATAGGAAATCCGTAGGCTCACTCTCCTGCCAACTGACCCACCCAATCCTGGTGCAGTGACTCGCTTTAGCGAGAGCCCGTAGGCAACCCATCGGGCCCGACACGCCGTTCCTTACCTGCCTCGTACCCACCGGAACTGTAGGGCCTTCCCTCGTGGGCTTTTAGGTAGAGTTTTGGGAAGGTAGTCGCGTTGGTCCTCGTACCACTGTTTCCGCCTTTCACTTCAAATGCTAGAGAAAAGCTGACCAACTTGGCAACTAAACCCCGGTAACAGCGGCGACTGTAGGATATCGCTGGCCTCAAGCGTCTTTTGCAATGTGAGCAACCCTTCCTCGCGGCGATATAACTCAATGCGCTGTTCTTGCCAGTTAACTACCCAGTATTCATGGGCCCCACGACGCGAATAAAGCTTCAATTTGACTTCGCGATCGCGGCGTTCATTGGCGGGTCCAGGGGAAAATACCTCCACAACCAGCTCAGGGCAGCTATGCAGTTTCCCATCTGCCTGTAACGCGCT
>JAFMRP010001514.1 GCA_017354095.1 Ktedonobacteraceae bacterium | reverse complement strand
GCTGAGAACGTCACTCAGGCACAGCAGGATGTTACCACGCAACTGCGCCAGAATCACCACCTGCGCGACACGGCAGCGAACGACTTCCAGATCATCACTTCGCTCCAGATCTTACAGAGAGCCAGCGAGGGGACAGCCGTGCTCTCTATCTTGCTTGTGGGCATCGCGGCCATCTCGCTCACCGTGGGCGGCATCGGCATTATGAATATTATGCTGGTTTCGGTCACCGAGCGCACCTGGGAGATTGGCATCCGTATGTCCATCGGCGCGCGGCGTAAGGATATTCGCAACCAGTTCCTGATCGAAGCGCTGGTGCTCTGCCTGACCGGGGGATTGATCGGCCTGGCTCTGGGCCTGCTCATTGGCTGGGCCGTTGTACAGGCTTCTGGCCTTCCTTTCGTTATCTCGGCCACGACGCTCATGCTGCCCTTCGGCGTCTCGTCAGCTATCGCGCTGCTCTTCGGGCTGTATCCGGCGATTCGCGCCTCGCGACTTGATCCGATCATAGCCATACGCACCGAGGAATAGGGGAGAAAGGAGAAAAAGCAGTGAATCACTCATCTCAACCACGCGCCGTACACCTGATCAAGCCGGACACTCCTGCTCCCGTAGAAGCGCCTGCCTCATCCAGGCAACCCACCGCCCTGGAAAGCTTGCTCGGAGAACTACGCTCACGGCCCGCCGCGCGTCGGGGGCTGATCAGCATCAACCTGGGCAGCGCTCTGGAAGCGGTCTGGTCCAACCGTACCCGCTCATTTCTTACGGTGCTGGGTGTGATTATCGGCGTGGCATCTGTTATTGGCGCCCTTACCCTGACCCAGAGCGTTGGCGGCTATATTAACGGTCTCCTGTCCAGCCTGGGATCGAACGCCGTCCAGATCCAATCCGGAGGAGGGAGAAGCATCACCGGCATGGGAGGCCCTGGAGGCCCGCCCGGCGGGACGCGTGCTCCTGTTGTCGCCAATCTGACCGAACGTGATCTACAGCTATTGAAGCAGATACCACACGTCGTGGCGATCAGCCCCGTGGTCTCCAGCAGCGCGCAGGTGGTCTATGGCGGTCAGAACTGGAAGACACGCATCATGGGCGCCAGCCCGGATATCCAGACCATTCAGGGCTGGGACCTGGCGCAGGGCCTCTGGTTCAGCGAGGCGGAGACCTCGGGCGGCGCCGCTGTTGCTGTCATCGGCGATACGGTGGCGCACAATCTGTTTGATAGCCGCAGTGTGAATCCCATCGGGCAGCAGATCCGTATCGGCAACCAGCTTTTCCGCGTTGTAGGCGTTCTGGCACCAAAGGGCGTCGGCATTGGCGGCGCATCCGACGATTCCATCTTTATCCCCTATAAAACCGCGCAATCTCGCTTTACCAATCAGACGGCCTTCCTCAACATTGCCCTGCAGACCGACGACCGGGAAAACGTTGACCAGGTTGTGCAGAACATCACGATCACGCTGGAGCAAAGTCACCACATCGCCAGGGGCAACCCCGACGACTTCTCCATCATCACTTCCGCGCAGTTGATCCAGCAGGCCAACCTGGGAACGGCGGCCTTCACGCTGCTCTTGACCGGTATCGCGGCCATCTCGCTCACCGTGGGCGGCATCGGCATTATGAATATTATGCTGGTCTCGGTCACCGAGCGCACGCGCGAGATTGGCATCCGTATGTCCATCGGCGCGAAGCGCAGTGATATCCGCAACCAGTTTCTCAGCGAAGCGCTCTTTCTCAGCTTGCTCGGCGCCCTGATCGGGCTGCTGTTCGGTCTCTTGATCGGCTGGTCGATTATCAGCGCGATCCCCCTGCTCGTGGGTGGCAATGCGGGCAGCAGCGTCAACATC
>JAFMRP010000383.1 GCA_017354095.1 Ktedonobacteraceae bacterium | reverse complement strand
ACTGGCATAATCGGTAGCAAAGCAGGGGTCCCCTTGTGGGGCGCGGGGTGTCCCCGCATAATATTCTCCTCTCTAATACACTTAGTCAAACAAAGTTTGACTAAGTGTATTACCAACGTCATAACCGCTTGACGGGCAAGGGAAAAGGCTATATAACAGCGAGGAGATTATAGATAGCACGGGGGTCAACCCGTTTCCATGGAACAAAACGACACACCCTTGAAAGGCGCCCGTCTGGAACGATGCTGGGATGCCAGGTTTGTGAGCGAAGAAGTGGGCGTTAGCCTCAGCACGTATCGCCGCTGGGAAGCTGGTAGGCAAGCACCCAACCAGATGTCACTACAAGCGCTGTGCCGGCTCTTTGGCATGTCCGCGGAAGAACTTGGCTTCTCTCGCCAGCCGCGCCGCAGAAAACGCGACCAGGCACAGGAATCATATGCCCAGGCCCTGCTCCTGTGGACATTAGGTATTGACGCTTGCTGGCAGCACTACATGTCTGGTTGGCAGGAAGAGCTGGAACGCTCGCTGTCAGGCTACCTGGCTAACCTCACACGGCCAACGCTCACACCAGGACCCGACCAGAAAACAGCGGCAGGGCTCATGGCCCAGGTCTACCAGCTATCCGCGCTGCTCAAATTGCAGCGCGGCGATTTCGTCGCTGCCCAGGCTGACAGCACCCAGGCTCTGGTCTATAGCCAGCTTGCCGGCGATTGGAATATGTATGTGGCTTCGCAGATCCGCCTGGCTACTATTCTCTCCGCCCGTAAGCGTATAGGCTCAGCACTGAATACGTACAATGAGGCCCTGCGCTGCGTCAACACACATCCCGGAAGAATATCGCCGCTTCTACAAAGCTGGATCTTCGCGGGACTGGGCGAGATCCAGGCCACGATGGGACGAGAACAGGAGGCGCTGCGCTTCTTGCAACTTGCTCTGGCCGTTTTTCCCGCCGAGCCCGAAAATGATCCATGCTACCCATATACGCGCTGTGATCGCTCTCTACTCTTCTCCTATGAAGGCTTGATTTTCCTGCGTCTGGGCCAACCAAAAGCAGCCTGGGACGCTTTCGCACAGATCGATGAGCTGCGGCCTCCGCCTCCCGAACGCGTGCGCGCCGAGTTCCTCAAACACAGGGTTTATACCTCTTGTGTGCTCGGTAATATGATCCAGAGCTGCATCTACCTGGAGGCTGCCGTCAGGGCCGCCCGGGAGATTGGCAGCGATCTGGTCTTCGGAGAGATCTACACATTGTATGAGCATATGACGGCACTCTGGGGAGGCGAGCCGCGCGTGCGCGCCCTGGCACAACTGTTTCAGCGTTAAGCTAATAATGAGCCCTCCACAGCAACCCCCCAACGTACTATATTTTTATATATCGCATTTTATGGATTGAACGATGTACAATAGTAAGAGAAGTGGAACTCGTTGTGAGGGATATCTCTATTTATACAAATCAATAGTATTGCGTCAAGCTTCAGTTGAAGGATATCGTCGTGGGAGGTGCAGGAGGACGCCAGCCCTCCTGCCGGGGCGCGGGGTGTCCCCGCTTCTCTTACCTTCTCCTGACGCCGCTGGCGGCGTCAGTTTCATAGAATGTTTTTAATGGAATGCCTTATTCACAGGGCAATATCTCCATGGGGAAAGGATGTATATATGGTTCAGAGACAACAAGAAAAGCATACAATGCAGCAGGAAAGCGCCAATCAGCAACTACAAACGGAGGTGATGGGCCAGGAGAGCAGTCTTCAGCCCTACATCAGGCCAGTATATCCCAGCTGGCCCGTCTCTAAGCCCGGTCCACGTACCACACCACCACCGCCGGGAATGAAATCCGTGAATGCACAGCGCGCTGAACAGGTGGCTGAAGTGGGTTATAACCAGGAAACCGGTGAGCCCGGGGTGCAAAGCCCATTCCGCTCGCTGCCAGATGAAAACATCACCGAAAGCCCGAGCTTCGACCAGCCAACAACGGCGCAGGAAGCATTGCAACGGCGCAAGAAGAGGCTCTAGCCCACCTATAAAAATTATCTCGTACGCGGTGGCGCTGTCGATTCGCGCTCGATGATCTTCGTGGCGATCACTTCGATCGCGGGGATCTGCTCGCGGCGCAGCAGCGTGAGCAGCGCCAGCGCGCCTGCCCGCCCGAGCTGGCGTAGCGGGATCTGGACGGTGGTCAGGGCGGGCGACAAAAGCCTCGACATTGGCAGATCACCAAAACCACAGACAGAGATATCCTGTGGCACGCGAATGCCGCGCCGCAACAACCCGAGAATAACACCAAAGGCTGTCTCGTCGTTGGCCGCGAAAATGGCCGTTGGCCGGCTCTCAACCGGCAGCTGCGTGACGGTCTGGGCCGCGCGCTCACCACTGATCTGATCAAAGTTGCCCGCCAGCATCAACTGGGGATCAATCGTCAAACCCTTCTCAACCATTGCCGCCATATAGCCCTGCATACGCACGTTGGCCACGGTCAGGTTGGCCGGACCGGTGACAATGGCGATGCGCTGATGACCCAGTTCGATCAGCCGCGTCGTCATGTCCCTGGCTCCACCAAAGTTATCAGCCTGTATCGAAGGGACATTGAGTGTATGCTGGGACAGCGTAATAGCAGCAGCTCCGCGCCCCGTCATTTCATTGACAACTTCCTCAATCTGCTCGGCATGCTTGGGATCACTCAAACCCCCTCCGGCAAAGATGATACCGTCGGTTCGGTAATCACGCAACGCCTGCAGATAGTACAGTTCCTTGCTGGGGGTACGGTCGGTATTGCAAACGATGGTCAGGTAGCCATGCTCGTTGGCAACCTCCTCCACACCACGCATGATCTCGGCGAAGTAGGGATCGGTATTATCTCCCACCAGGGCCGCGATTAACTTGCTGCGCTGTGACCTCAGGCTGCGGGCTAGCGAGTTGGGCGCATAACCAAGTTCCGCAGCCGCACTGAGGACTTTCTGACGAGTAGTCGGGCTGACCGGATATGACGAGTTACTCATTACCCGGCTGGCAGTGGCAACCGAGACGCCCGCCCGTTCCGCCACATGAACAATGGACGGCGTTTGCTTTGTCGGAGATGGTGGAGGCTTCTGCATGTTCTTCAATGCCCTCAGTGTCATCAGATAGAAAACTGTTTACTGCGTTACTTTAACAGATCTATCGTAGTACGTCAATAAAATTCCCTCCTGCTGTAGAAAATACCCCGTATATTTGACATTTATAGCGAAACTCTATTACACTGTAGTAGTAAATGTTTTCTTTTTCGCACGTTTTTTCGGAAAGGGGTCCATCTATACCATGGGTAGCGACAAGGGTAAGCTACGGCACGCGGTAATCGGGGCGGCAGCGGGTATTTTCTCCTCACACCTGCCCGGCCTGCAACTGCCAGAGGTTGATCTGGTAGCCCTCATGGACATTAACGTTGCGCTGGGCCAGCAGAGAGCGCAGGAACTGGGCTGCGCCTTTTATAACGACCATCACCAGATGCTACAGCAAGAGCAGCCAGATGTGGTGACGGTCATGACACCACATCCGCTACACGCACGACTCGCCATTGACAGCCTGCGCGCGGGCAGCCATGTGCTGGTGGAGAAGCCGATCGCCGTTCAGGTTGGTGAGGCCGACGAAATGATCCACGTCGCAACTGAACAGCAGCGCCTCCTGGGCGTGGTATTTCAACAGCGTTTCCGCCCTGAAGTCAAAACGGCACGCCGCCTTTTGCTGGAAGGCCGGCTGGGAGCGCTGCAGCGCGTTGAGTTTACTGTCGCCTGGACACGTCCCGCCAGCTACTTCCAGCAAGCAACATGGCGCGGTACCTGGAAGGGAGAGGGCGGCGGCGTCTTGATGAACCAGGCCGCTCACAACCTCGATCTCCTCTGTTATCTTATCGGCGCGCCTGAACGCCTGGTTGCCTGGACGCCGCGCCTCTTGCACAACATTGAAGCTGAGGATACCGCCCACGCTCTATTAGAGTTCCCCGGTGGCGTGCTGGGCTACCTGCATATCAGTACCGCTGAGGTAGACAAGGTTGAACGGCTCAAAATCGTTGGCACGGCAGGCAGTATGGAGATCTCACGCCAGCAGGCGCTCACCGTACGCCTGCTGGATACAGATATCCGGGATTTTGTGAAGACAAGCCCTAATCCCTACTCTTCACCAGGAGAACAGCAGGTAGAAGTAGAACTGGAAGCAGGACAGGGCAAACACGTCGAAGTGTACCAGGCATTCCATCGCGCAATCTCGCAGGGCGAACCGTTCATCTCTCCAGGTGAAGCCGGTCTGGCGGCGCTGGAACTGGCGAATGGGCTGATCTATTCGCACTATACACATAGTCAGGTAGAACTGCCTCTGAATCGCCAGAAATATGCCGATCTGCTCGCCGGACTTCGCGACGGAAAAGGCCAACAATAGCCGGCTCACTGCAATGAAATAATAGGCAGCACGCAAAAAGCGCGCTGCCTTTTTATGTATAGTTATTTATGGCTATGTATCAACACGTTTCATAGATACTCTCTGTGTGTAATGCTAATATATGCCTACTTCAATCTATTTGTGTGCGAGGCGTTGTTCGGCACATTCGTACCTGGATTGGAGGAAAGGCATTGCAGGGTCTGCAAGTTGTAGAATCGAGAGAGGATACATTGCAAACACATGAACAAAACCGGAAATCGTTCCGGCAGTCTTATGTAGCGAATTATGTAACACGTTTTTTTCTAGTCGCAGTATTTGGGCTGCTACTCGTAGCCTTTTTCAGTGTAGATGTCACGCGAGCCAGTGCAAATGTGCAGAGCACAACATGTACGGCGGGCGAGCAGTCGCACACCGTGGCGGCGGGCGAGACGCTTTCTGGCATAGCCGCACGCTATGGCCTGGACTGGCAGAAAATTGCCCAGCGTAACCATCTTGCCAATCCCAATCGGATTTTAATTAACCAGAAACTCTGTATATCTCCGTCAGGCACAACCTCGGACGCGCAATTGAAGCCCGCGTCAACGACGGTACAGACGAACCCGAACACCTCTACCACCGGGAAAACCCCGGCTGTGGGTACCGGGAACTATTTCCCCTATGCCCAGTGTACCTGGTGGGCGAACCAGCGCTACCACCAGCTGCATGGCGTATATGTACCGTGGACGACGCGCTCCAACGCTTACCAGTGGAAGGCGCGCGCCCCCGAGTTCGGCTGGCGTGTGTACAACACTCCCCAAAAAGGAGACATCATGGTTCTACAACCATACATACAGGGTGCGACTGGCTATGGCCACGTCGCGATCGTGGAACAGGTACTGGGACAGGGTAAATTCATTGCCAGTTCCATGAACTGGGCTCCTGCCCCCCGATCGGTTACCCGCGCACAGTTCCATACCGGACGTGGAGTGTCATTCATACATAAGTAACCACTGTTGTGTACTCATCGTGATGTCAGCGCTGACAGCTAGAGATTGACATCAAACATGTCCATAGACCCATGCCAATGTACTTCGCGCGAGGATAAGGCATCAAGTCGAGATGCCCGGTCCTCGCGTTTTCCATTTGTCTGGATCGCTAGACCCCAGATCTCTTTACAAAACCATTGCTCTGTCAGGCTTTACGTGAAGAGCGCAAAGCAGAAGGATGCAGGAGGGCT
>JAFMRP010001513.1 GCA_017354095.1 Ktedonobacteraceae bacterium | reverse complement strand
CGACGAGAAGGTAAGCAGTACATTTGATGTTGTCTAGTGCCGTGAATGCGTTGATTGGCGCAAGTGGAACAGCCCAAGTATAGGGATGGATGTATAGCACCAATAGAATCGTGAGTGCGGCGGAAAGACCCGGAATAGATCGCTGTACCCATGCCTTATATAGAATTATTATAAGCATGGGAACCGCCCACACGAAATGGTGGTTCCACGTTACCGGCGATATGATCAGTGTGGCAGCGCCACATATATACATTCCGGCTATATCGTATCCGCGATGGTACAGCCGTGTAGCTAGTAGTAGGCAGATTCCAGCGACTATCAGGTCAGTGATAATCCACGGAATTAGAATATTGGGCGATCCGAACCAACGCTCAAAATTGCTCAGTAGTGACTGTGCTCGGGGGTCGAATATATTCCCTGCACGGTTGGCGTCAAACACTATCCCAGTCCAGTAACGCCAGGAATCAAGTGGTAGCGCAACCGCGCCTACAGCGATAGTTCCGACGAAGGTGGTGAGGGCGCGTAGAGCAAATCTCCAACGTCTGGTGGTAATAAGGTAGCAAATGAGGAAAAGAGGTATGAGCTTGATTCCTGAAAATATGCCGAGCCATACGCCCTTGGTTCTGCTGCCCGCGGGCTGTATGAAATCGAACACTACCGCAGCAACAATGACCAGGTTGTCCTGACCCAATAGTAGCGTCTTGAATACAGGATCAATCCAGACGAATGCGGATGTCGCCAGGCACAATATTGGTATCGATGCTGGTCGCTCTAGGTACTTAAATGCTGCCCATATAAGGAATTCGAGAGCAACTATTGAGAGCGTGTTCCAGGCGATCGCTATAGCTGTTAGAGGTAGCGCCTGCCAAAGCGCATAGAACAGAGAGTCGAAGGGTGTTAGGGTAAACTGCGTAGTGGAAGTGTGCTGATATATATATACTGGTTATGCCAGGCCTGATGGCCAGCATTTAGTAGGACCTTCATGTCCCACATCCAGTCGTATGAATCATTCCGCTTCAATAGCCATATTATTATGGACCAGAAGATCGCGACAGAGAGCAGGCAAACATACGACCACGGAGATCTCTGGATGCGCGAGGCAGTGATTTTTGCTGTTGATCGTAGCACAGTCATGAATATCGCCCGCTCCTCATCGGAACTTCCCATTAGTTAGCTATGACGTCAATGCTACATCAATTACGTGTTAGATGGAACGGACAGTGGTGTGATATAAACGGCGATGCTGCGCTGAGCTGGTTAGCAACAACAGCACATTCGTGTCTCGCTACCGTATAGATACCGCCATTGGGTCTTGTTGATCTCCGCATGAAGGCGCATTGCCGCGCCACACCGCGTGTTCATCACGGCTGTACAAATGCGGCGTTTACGCAGTTGCACAATGGTGGGCGCCGATCTCCCAGCTCGAGGTCGAACTGCGCTGCGATGACCAGGCGACCTGTGTCCATTCAAGGATGGGTAAGCCAAGGGTGGTAAGAAGCTGCGACATCATTTAATTCAGCAATAAAATTCTTTACCGAATTGCCGGGCGTAGGACCGCTAGGCCGATCACGAGTACGACGCCGAGCCAGAAGGCATTCGCCACGAACGCTGTTCTGTACCCAGCCGATTCGACGATAGTACCTCCCAATGCACTTCCCAGTGAAGTGCCTAGCAAGCCGATACTCACCATAAGCGTATAAGAACTCGTGAGTGCGGATCTGGCAGCTAGCGTGTCAAGCAAGGTCGATGATGCGACAGCGATCGGCCCTATGCAGGCCCCTGAAATGAACATTGCGATAAACAACCAGGATACGTGCACTGATATAAACGCGGCAAAGAATGC